>CAZFBC010000109.1:0-8459 GCA_964517245.1 uncultured Eubacteriales bacterium
CTGCTTTACTACTATTTCGCTGACGACCTGGTGGCCGCGGTAACCGCCACTATCGTGATGATCGTTGCCGGCTTCTTCTTTGCCGCCGTCTCCGGGTATCTCGTCGGCCTCATCGGCTCGAGCAACAACCCGATCTCGGGCCTTACCCTCTCTACGGTCATCATCGCCGCCTTGCTCATGGTCGCACTCGGCCAGACGGGCGAGGCCGGCATCGCCACCGTGCTCGCCGTCGCCGGCGTCATCTGCGTCTCGGCCGCGGTAGCCGGCGAGATGCTGCAGGACCTCAAGGTCGGGCACATCCTCGGCGGCACGCCCTACAAGATGCAGATCGGGAACATCTTCGGCGTCCTGCTCTCCGCCCTGGTCATGTACTTTCCGCTGATGCTGCTCCACGGGGCCTTCACCTTCGGCAGCAAGGAGCTGCCCGCCCCGCAGGCCGGCCTGATGGCCGCCCTGTCCCAAGGCATCGTCGGCGGCGAGATGGCCTGGCCCCTGGTCATCGTCGGCATGCTCATGGGCTTCGCCCTGATCCTCGTCCAGGTCAAGTCGCCCATGCTGGTCGCGGTCGGGATGTACCTGCCGCTCGAGACGACCTTCGCCATCTTCGTCGGCGGCATGATCAAGGGGGCGGCCGACAGGATCTCGGCCAAGCGCCAGCTCAACGACGCCCAGAAGGCGCGCGTCTCGAACGTCGGCATCCTGCTCGCGGCCGGCCTGATCGCGGGCGAGGCCTTGACCGGCCTCCTGCGGGCCGCCTGGAAGTTCTTCTTCCTGCAGAACGTCATCCCGTTCGACATCCCCGCGATCTTCAAGAGCGGGAAGTACTTCGGCGTCGTCGATCTCTACATCGGCGGCCTGGCCGTCCTGGTCCTCATCGTCCTTTACCTGATCAGGGTCCCGCTCAAGAACGCCGGGGCCGCGGACGAGCCTCCGCCGCCCTCCGCCGTCATCTGATCGCTCGCCGGGGACACGCGCCGCCGGCGCGTGTCCCCCTTTTTTTGCCTCCGGCGCCGCTTTTCGTGTAAAATGAGGCGGGATACGAACATGGCTTTACGCGAGATACGCATCATCGGCGACCCGGTCCTGGCCCGCAAGGCGGAGCCCGTCGGGAAGATCGACGCGGACATCGTCCGCCTGGCCCGGGACATGGTCGAGACGGTCCACGCCGCGCCGGGCGTCGGCCTGGCCGCGCCTCAAGTCGGGGTGAGCAAGCGCCTCATCGTCGTCGACCTCTCGGTCGGCGCCGACGCCAGCCAGCTCGTCGTCCTGGCCGATCCAAAGATCGTCTCCCGTGAGGGCGAGGACGTCTGCGAGGAGGGCTGCCTGTCGGTCCCCGAGATCCGCGAGAATGTCGTCCGGCCCCGGAAGGTCGTCGTCCGCGGCCTCGACCTCGAGGGCCGCGAGATCGAGGTCGTGGGCGAGGAGATGCTCGCCCGCGCCCTCTGCCACGAGATCGACCACCTCGACGGCATCCTCTTCGTCGACAGGCTCTCGGCCCTGAAGCGCGCGCTCATCAAGAAGAAGCTCAAGAAGAACGCGGCGCCCGCCAAGAAGGCATGAGAACGGTCTTTTTCGGCAGCCCGGCGGCGGCCCTCCCCTCTCTGCAAGCGTTGCTCGAGGCCGGGCACTCGGTCGAGCTCGTCGTCACCCAGCCCGACAAGCCGGCCGGCCGGGGCCGCAGGCTCGCGCCGTCTGCCGTCAAGGCCTTCGCCGTCGGGCGCGGCATCCCCGTGATCGAGCCGGCCAAGATCCGGACGGACGAGGCCGCCCGCGAGAGGATCCTCGCGGCCCGTCCCGACGTCAGCGTCGTCGTCGCCTACGGCCAGATCATCCCCAACACGATCCACACGCTCCCCGCGAAGCGCTCGCTCAACGTCCACTTCTCGCTCCTGCCCAAGTACCGCGGCGCGGCCCCGGTCCAGTGGACGGTCCTCAACGGCGACACCGAGTCGGGGGTGACCGTCATCGAGCTCAACGACCGCATGGACGAGGGCGACATCCTGGCCGCCGCGCCAGTCGCGGTCGGACCGCGAGAGACCGCCCTGGCCCTCGAGTCCCGCCTGGCCGCCCTCGGCGCCGGGCTCCTCGTCGACACCCTGGCCCGCCTCGACACGCTCCCGCGCCTCGCCCAGGACCACGCCCTGGCGACGCTCGCTCCCAAGATCCGCAAGGAGGACGGCCGGGCCGCCTGGGCGGACCCGGCGGTCACCGTCGACAGGAAGGTCCTGGCCCTGGGCGACCGGCCCGGCGTCTTCACATTCTTCAAGGGGAAAAGGGTGGGCATCGTCCGGGGAAGCATCGCGGAGCCGGATGCCCCGGCCGCCGCCGCGCCGCCGGGTCTCGTCCTGGCTGTCAGCCCGGCCGGCGTCACGGTCGCCTGCGGCGCAGGCTCGGCCTACCTCGTCGAAACGGTCCGGCCCGAGGGCCGGGGCGACATGGCCGCCCGCGCGTTCTCCCTCGGGGCGAGGATCGCCCCGGGCGATATCGTGGGGTGAGCGCCCTCCGGGTCCCGGATCGGGCTATTCTTCGAGGAGGTAGTTCCGGGGATCGACGCGCTTGCCGTCCCGGTGCACTTCGTAGTGGACGTGGGGGCCGGCGGCCTTGCCGGTCGAGCCGATGTAGCCGATGATGTCCCGCCTCTTGACCTTCTGCCCGGCCTTGACGGCGAAGTTGCTCATGTGGCCGTAAACGGTCGTGAAGCCGTTGCCGTGGCTGATGGTGACGCTCTTGCCGAGGTACTTGTCGGTCTGGACCTTGATGACGATGCCTTCGGCCGTGGCCATGATGGGATTGCCGGTGTTGGTGGAGATGTCGACGCCCCAGTGCATCGTCCAGGCCCCGGTGAAGGGATCGTTCCGGTGGCCGAAGACGGAGCTCATCCAGCCCGCGGCCGGCATGATCGACGGCGTCGAGGCCAGGCGCAGGGTGTCGCTCTCGAAGAAGTTCAGGAGGCTGTTGAGGTTCGATTCGATGCTGCGGGCCTTCAGGCTCAGGCTCTGGATGGCCCCCTGGGAGATCTGGGGGCCGCTCGGGGCCGGCGTCTCGAAGGGTTCGGGCTCGCTCTCGGGCTCCGGCTCCTTCTCGTCCACCGGGCCGCCGCCCCCGACCCCGGCCGGGGCGGTCAGGACCTCGGCGGACTTGAGGCCGGCCATGACATTGAGCTTCTTGGCGTAGCTCTCGAAGTTCGCGATGGTGTCCTGGAGCTCGCTGATCGACTTCTCGTAGCGGGCGATGGCCGTCCTCTGTTCCGCCGTCTCGGCCTTGAGGGCCTTGTAGCGGCCCCGGATGACGCTCATGCGGACGTAGTCGACGAGCACGGCCGCCAGGAGGAGGCCGGCGATCGCTCCGCCCGCCGCCAGGATCTTGAGCCCTTTCTTGGAAAAGCACAGGGTCCTGGTGCTGGTTTTGGTGTGCGGAACGATGATGACCGACAGGTGCTGTTTGGGCATTTGACGCGTCTTTAATACCACATCCGCCCGAAAAGAGTCAACCCACAAAAGGAGGAAAAACGGCTCATCCCCTTTGGCTAGCCGCGAAAAGGGTCAGCCTCCGCAGAGGACCGACCCGCCGTTGACGTCGAGGATCTCCCCCGTGATGTGCCGGGCCAGGTCGGAAGCCAGGAACAGGATGGGGCCGGCCACGTCCTCGGGCGGCGGGATGCGCTTTAGGGGGATGGATTGGCGGACCTTCTCCCGGAAGCCGGGCTCGGCGAAGGACGCCGTGCACATGTCGGTGTCCGTCCAGCCGGGGGCCACGGCGTTGACCCGGATCCCGTGAGGAGCCAGCTCGACGGCCAGGGACTTGGTCAGCGCGTGGAGGGCCCCCTTGCTCGCCGCGTAGTGGGAGTGGAGGGCCTCTCCCCGGACCCCCGCGGTCGAGGTGACGTTGACGATCCAGCCCCGGCCGTGCTCCTTCATGGCCGGGACGGCGGCGTCGATGGCGTAAAAGACGCCGTCGACGTTGACGCCGATCGTCTCGCGGTAGACGGCGTCGTCCATCCGGCCCATCTCGAGGTAGGTCCAGATGCCGGCGTTGTTGACGAGCGTGTCGAGCTCGCCCCAGCGGGCCAGGACGTCCCCGACCATGGCGTCGACCGCGGCCCGGGAGGACATCTCGGCCTTGTAGGCGAGGGCGCGGCGGCCCAGTCCCTCCACCTCGCGGCGGACCTCGTCGGCCGCCTTCGCGTTCGTCGCGTAGCTGATGGCGACGTCGGCGCCCGCACGGGCGAAGAGCAGGGCCGTTGCCCGGCCGATCCCCCGCGACCCCCCCGTGACCAGGACCTTGCGGCCGTCGAGACGGATCATCGGACGTATCCCAGGCTGAAGTCGCCCATCTTGTGGAACTCGAGGTAGCGGTAGATCTCGTCGGCCTTGGGCAGGATCTTCTCCTTCATGACCGCCATGTACTCGTCGACGGTCGGGATCCGGCCGAGGAGGGCGGTCAGGGCCGCCAGCTCCGAGGAGCCGAGGTAGACGCGGGTGTTGTCGCCGAGCCTGTGGTCGAAGTTCCGGGTCGAGGTGGCGAAGACCGTCGTCCCGGCTCCGACCCGGGCCTGGTTGCCCATGCAGAGGGAGCAGCCCGGCATCTCGGTCCGGCCGCCGAACCCGACGAAGATCGAGTAGTAGCCCTCCCGCATGAGCTGGGCCGCGTCCATCTTGGTCGGCGGCGTGAGCCAGACCTTGGCCGCGGGGAGGCCCGCCTTGTCGAGGATGCGTCCGGCCGCCCGGAACTGGCCGATGTTGGTCATGCAAGAGCCGATGAAGACCTCCTGGACGGGGTCCCCGGCGACGGCCGAGAGCGGCCGGACGTCGTCGGGGTCGTTGGGACAGGCGACGAGCGGCTCGGTGATCTCGGCCAGGTCGATCTCGAGGACGGCCTTGTACTCGGCGTGAGGGTCGGCCGCCAGGAGCGACGGCTCGGCCAGCCAGGCCTTGCAGGCCTCGATCCGCCGGCGGAGGGTCTCGGCGCTCTCGTAGCCCTCCTCGATCATCTTCTCCATGAGGGCGACGTTGCTTCTGAGATACCCGGCGACGCGCGCCTCCTTGAGGGAGATCACGCAGGCGGCGGCCGACCGCTCGGCCGAGGCGTCGGTCAGCTCGTAGGCCTGGTCCCCGGTGAGGTCCTCGAGGCCCTCGATCTCGAGGACGCAGCCGTTGAAGACGTTCTTCTTGCTCTTCTTCTCGACCGTCAGCAGCCCCTTCCGGATGGCGGCGTAAGGGATGGCGTTGACGGCGTCGCGCAGGGTGAGGCCCGGGTTGAGCCGGCCCTTGAATCGGACCAGGACGGACTCGGGCATGTCGAGAGGCATGAAGCCCAGTGCTCCGGCGAAGGCGACCAGGCCCGAGCCGGCCGGGAAGGAGATGCCGACGGGGAAGCGGGTATGGGAGTCGCCTCCCGTGCCGACCGTGTCGGGCAGGACGAGGCGGTTGAGCCAGGAGTGGATGACGCCGTCGCCGGGCCGGAGCGACACGCCCTTGCGGGCGACCATGAACGGCGGCAGGGTCCGGTGGATCTTGACGTCGGCCGGCTTGGGATAGGCCGCGGTGTGGCAGAACGACTGCATGAACAAGTCGGCCTGGAACTCGAGGCAGGCCAGCTCCTTGAGCTCGTCGGCGGTCATGGGCCCGGTCGTGTCCTGGGAGCCCACGGTCGTCATGTGCGGCTCGCAGGCGGTGCCGGGGAGGACGCCCTCCACGCCGCAGGCCCGGCCGACGATCTTCTGGGCCA
The DNA here is from genome assembly GCA_964517245.1 of uncultured Eubacteriales bacterium. Classification (GTDB taxonomy): domain Bacteria; phylum Acidobacteriota; class Aminicenantia; order Aminicenantales; family Saccharicenantaceae; genus RBG-16-66-30. The sequence continues at coordinate 5,728 of CAZFBC010000109.1, forward strand.
GGGTGTAGCCCTGCCGGGGCTTCGGCCGGGGGTTCTCGACGGTCGTGAAGAACGGCGCCTCGCCGAGCCCGAGGGCCTTGCGGGCCTTGGCCGTGAGCTGGCGGCCGATGATGAGGTTGAGCCGGCCGCCGGCCCGGAACTCGTCCTTGAGAGTGGCGGGCCTGACCGCGAGATCGGAGATCTTCCGGCCCCCGGCGTCGAGGATGGCGCCCGCCCCGAAGTCAAGGGTGACCGTGTCGCCGGTCTTCATGGCGGTCACGTCGGCTATGAGGGGCAGGCCGCCGGAGTCCTCGGCCGTGTTGAAGAAGATGGGGGCGATGAGGCCGCCGATGACGACGCCCTCGCGCCTCTTGTTGGGGACGAAGGGGATGTCCTCGCCGATGTGCCACATCAGCGAGTTGCAGGCGGACTTGCGGCTCGAGCCCGTGCCGACGACGTCGGCGACGAAGGCCACGCGGTGGCCCTCCTCGCGGAACTTCCGCATGACCTCGTTGCCGCCCGGAAAGCGCTTCTCGCCCATCGACTGGGCGTGCGCGGGGATGTCCGGACGGGTCGGGGCGTGGCCGGCCGGCGAGAAGTCGTCCGTATTGATCTCGCCCTCGACCTTGTAGACCTTGAGGACGAGCTTCGACGGGAAGGCCGGCCGGGCGAGGAACCACTCCCCCGCCGCCCAGGACTCGAGGACGGCCCTGGCGAAGGGGTTCGACGGGGCCAGCCCGGCGACCGTGTCGAAATGGGCGTAGACGAGGACGGTCCTCTTCAGGGCCTCGGCCGCCGCGGCGGCGATTGCCGGGTCGGACAGGCCCTCGACCAGCGGGTCGACGTTGTAGCCGCCGAGCATCGTGCCGAGGATGCGGACGGCGTCTTCGCGCGACACGGCCGGCGACAGGACCGTCCCCTTGGCCACGGCCGCCAGCCACCCGGCCTTGACCTTGGCCGCGGGATCGACGCCGGGGGCGACCCGGTTCTCGAGCAGGGCCCGCAGGCGCGCGCCCGGCTCCCCGGCCGCCGTCTCGAGACCTTGGCAGACCTCGGCGACCTCGTCGGGCGCGAGCGGCAGGGGCGGCAGCCCCGCCTTGGCCCGTTCTTTTTCCATCGCGTGGTAGGCGTCGAGCATCGTTCTCTCCTCGTGTCCGATATTGGCGCGTCCTAATGTATCGGTTTTGCGGTCGGCTTGTCAAAGCCCGCGCGGCCCTTGCAATCCGAGGCGATCCAAGCTAGAATCCCTTTCGGGATCTTGTCCCGACAAACCCAATAAGGAGTTACGAAATGCGCAAGAAGATCGCCCTCGTCGGCGGCGGGCAGATCGGCCAGATCCTGGCCATGCTCGCGGCCCAGAAGGAGCTCGGCGACGTCGTCATCCTCGACATCCCCGAGTTCGAGAACCCGGCCAAGGGCAAGGCCCTCGACCTCATGGAGATGGCCCCCCACGGCAACTACGACGCCCGGATCACCGGCACGTCCGACTACAAGGACATCGCCGGGGCCGACGTCGTCATCGTCACGGCCGGCCGGCCCCGGCAGGCCGGCATGACCCGCGAGGACCTCCTCGCCGTCAACCTCGACATCATCACCAAGGTGGCCGCCGGCATCAAGGAGCACGCGCCCAAGGCGCTGTGCATCATCGTCACCAACCCGCTCGACGCCATGGTCTACGCGTTCTGGAAGCTCACCGGCTTCCCCAGGAACCAGGTCATCGGCATGGCCGGGACGCTCGACACGGCCCGCTGGCGGGCCTTCGTCGGCATGGAGCTCAACGTGTCCGTCACCGACGTCGCCGGGACCGTCCTCGGCGGCCACGGCCCGGACATGGTGCCCCTGCCGCGGCTGACCACGGTCGGCGGCGTGCCCCTGACCGAGATCGCCACCAAGGAGCAGATCGACCGGCTGGTGACGCGCACCCGCGAGGCCGGCACCGAGATCGTCAAGCTCTTCGGCAAGGGCTCGGCCTTCTTCAGCCCGGCCTGGAGCGCCATCGTCATCGCCGAGTCCTACCTCAAGGACAAGCGCCGCGTCCTGCCCTGCGCCGCCCTGTGCGAGGGCGAGTACGGCGTCAAGGGCCTGTTCATCGGCGTGCCCGTCCTGGTCAGCGCCAAGGGCATGGAGAAGATTTACGAGATCGCCCTCAGCGAGGACGAGAAGGCCATGCTCCAGAAGACGGTCGGCGTCGTCCAGAAGACCGTCGAGGAGACCAAGCTCTAGGCGTCCGGCGAACGCGGCCTTTCCGGCCGGGGGCGTCGCCGCCCCCGGCCTTTTTTCGCAGCGCGGCCCCTCCGGAAGCCGGCGATTTTCGTTGCGCCTCCCCGGCGGAGCCCTTATAATGGGCCCGCGGAGGGCTCCCTTACGATCATGACGGTCATCGCGGCGGACCAGGCCAAGCGCCTCGGGGCCGGGCTCTCCGGCCTCGAGGACGTCGACATCCTCGTCGGCATCCCGAGCTTCAACAACGCGCGGACGATCGGGCACGTCGTCCGGGCCGTCGAGGCGGGCCTCGCCAAGTACTTCCCCGGCCGCAGCGCCCTGCTCGTCAACTCCGACGGCGGCTCGTCCGACGGGACGGCGGAGGCCGTCCGGGAGGCCAGCGTCGACCTCGACTCCGTCCTGATCGATCACCGCCGGGCCGGGTTCCGCAAGCTCGTCACGCCCTACCACGGCATCCCCGGCAAGGGCAGCGCCTTCCGGACCGTCTTCGAGATCGCCCGGGAGGTCAAGGCCAAGGCCTGCGCCGTCGT
>CAZFBC010000110.1:0-5348 GCA_964517245.1 uncultured Eubacteriales bacterium
CCCCCGGCCCTCGCCCCCCCCCCCCCCCCCCCCCCCCCCCCCCCCCGCCCCGAGTCCTTTCAGACGACGACGCGGGGGACGAGGGGGTTGATGCGGCTGACGACCTCGTAGCTGATCGTCCCGGTCAGGGCGGCCAGGTCCTCGGCGGCGATCCGCTCCTGGCCGTCCGCGCCGACGAGCGTCACCTCGTCCTCGAGCCTGACGCCGGGGACGTCCGTGACGTCGGCGGTGAAGAAACCCATGGCCACCCTCCCCCGCACCGGGGCCCGCCGTCCCCGGACGAGGACGTGGGCGGCGTTGGAGAGGCCGCGGTCGTAGCCCTCGTAGTAGCCGACGGGCACGACGGCCAGGACCGTCGGCCGGGTCGTCCGGTAGGTGCAGCCGTAGCCGATGTCGGCGCCGGCCGGGACCTTCTTGACCTGGGCGATGCGGGCCTTCCAGGCGAGGGCGGGCCGGAGCGACACGGGCTCCTTCCCGTCGAGCAGGCAGGAGAGATAGGTCTCCTTGGAGGGCCACAGGCCGTAGAGACCGATCCCGACCCGGGCCAGGTTGAAATCCCGCTCCGGGAAGAGGATGGTCGAGGCCGTGCAGGACATGTGCCTGACCGGGACGCGGAAGCCGCCGGCCCCGAGCTCCCGGCAGGCCGCCCGGTAGGCCTCGAGCTGGCGTCGGGGGTAATCGTGCCGGGTCGTGTCCTCGATGTTGGCGAAATGGGACGACAGCCCCTCGACGGCGAGGCCCGGGCGGCGGCGGACGTCCCGGACGAACGCCCCGAGCTCCCGGGGAGCGACGCCCTGGCGCCACGTCCCGGTCTCCACCTTGACGTGGACCCGAACGGTCTTCCGGAGCCGCGCGGCCAGGACGGCCAGCCGGGCCACGGTCTCGCGGTTGTAGACCGTCAGGCGGAGGTCCCGGGCCACGGCCTCTTCGAGGACGGCGAGCGGCGCGTAGCCGAGGACGAGGACGGGGACCTTCACCCCGGCCTCGCGCAGGGCCGCGCCCTCTTCGACGGAGTGGACGCCGAGCCAGTCGACGCCCTCGTCGACCGCGATGGCCGCGACCTCGCGGATGCCGTGGCCGTAGGCGTTGGCCTTGACCACGGCCAGGAGCTTCCGCCGGGGGCCGACGAGGCGGCGGAACTCGCCGAGGTTGTGGACGAGGGCCGAGCGGCTGACCTCGACGACCGTGTTCAGGGTCCGGTCCATGCCTGCCCTCCTATTCCGCGCCGCCCGCCCGGACCTTGGCCAGGTCGACGATGCCCTCGAGCTCCGACTCGAGGAACACGGTCTGGCCGCGCTCGACGCCGGTCGACACGATGGCCACGCGCGCCTCGACGAGGTCCTCGACCATGCGTAGGTAGTCGACGAAGGCCGGAGGCAGGAACGCGGGATCGGCGGCCCCGCGCAGGCTCTCGGGCCAGCCCGGGACCTCGCGGTAGACGGGATCGACCTGCTCGAGGACCCGCGTCTCCGGCGGGAAGCTCTTCAGGACCTCGCCCCTGTAGCGGTAGCCCGTGCAGACGGAGACCGGGCCGAGGCCGGCCAGGACGTCCGGCTTGGTCAGGGCGATCCTTTCGATCCCGTTGATCCGGCAGGCGTAGCGGACGGCCAGGGCGTCGAACCAGCCGCAGCGGCGCGGCCGCCCGGTCGTCGCCCCGAATTCGTCCCCCCGGGCGGCGATCGTCCGGCCCGTCCCGTCGCGGAGCTCCGTCGGGAAAGGCCCGCTGCCGACCCGCGTCGTGTAGGCCTTGGTGATGCCGAGGACGCCGTGGATCGCCCCCGGACCGATGCCCAGGCCGGTGGCCGCCCCGCCGGCCGTGCAGCTCGACGAAGTGACGTAGGGATAAGTGCCGTGGTCGATGTCGAGCAGGGCCCCCTGGGCGCCCTCGAAGAGGACGCTGTCGCCCCGCTTCATCCGCTCGTGAAGGAGCTCGGCCGCGTCGCACACGTAGGGGCCGAGCTTCTCCGCCCAGCCCGCGTACTCCCGGAAGACGGCCTCGGCGTCGGGCGGCTGAAGTCCGAGCGCCCGGAACACCGGGGCCTTGGCGTCGACGCTGTCGGCGATCTTCTCCCGCAGGACGCCGAGGTCGGCCAGGTCGCCCGCGCGGATCCCCAGGCGGGCCGCCTTGTCCTCGTAGGCCGGGCCGATGCCGCGGCAGGTCGTCCCGATCTTCCGCTCGCCCCGCCTGGCCTCGGAGGCGCTCTCGACCACGGGGTGCCAGGGCATGATCAGGTGGGCGCCGCGGCTGACCGCGATCCGGTCCGGGCCGACAGCGACGCCCTGGGCCTCGAGGTCGCCCGTCTCCCGGAAAAAGGCCTCCGGCGAGATGACCAGCCCGTTCCCGATGACGCAGAGCGTGCCGGCGTGGAGGATCCCCGACGGGATGAGGTGGAGGACGATCTTGCGGCCGCCGACGTGGACGGTGTGGCCGGCGTTGTGCCCGCCCTGGTAGCGGGCGACGACGTCGAAGGCCGGCGTCAGCAGGTCGACGATCTTGCCCTTGCCTTCGTCCCCCCACTGGGTCCCGAGAACGAGAAGGTTCGGCATCGGTTCCCCCTAGAAGCTCAGGCCCGCCTGGATCTGGAGCTGGTCGTTCTTGAGGACGGTCCCCTTCTCCCTGTTCCAGTCGTATTCGGCTTTGATGAAGAAGGACGGTCCCAGGACGACCCGCAGGCCCGCGGCCCAGCGGCTCCGGTCGAGGTCGATGCCGCCGTCGTGGTAGGGGTCGAGGTACTTGACCTTCTGGTAGCTGCACACCGGCTGGAAGCTCCGGAAGCTCATGCCCGCCCAGACGAAGAAGCCCTCCGATTCGCCCTTGCCGTAGGGCTCGAGGTTGTCGACGACGGCCTTGGTGTACTCGCCGTGGATCTCCCAGTTCTGCGTGACCCAGGCCAGGTCCGCGCCTTCGATGACGAGGTCGAGCAGCTCCATGTCGTCCATCTTGCCCGTGTAGTAGGAGACGCCGAAGCGAAGGGCCTGGCCGGCCAGGACGCCCAGCCGGCCGCCCTTGGCCTTGTCCCCGTTGTTGTCGCTGAACTCCTGGGCCTGGCCGAGCCGGTCCGTTTCGGCCAGCCCGTTGCCGAGGTAGGCCGCGTACGTCAGCACGCCGACCCGCCCCTCGACGAGAAGGCCCAGCTCGCGCCAGCTCGCGGGATAGAGGTGTTCCAGATTGAGCGGCGTGCGGATCAGGAGCGTCTCGTGGGGCCGGCTGGACCTGTTCCAGGCCCCGAAGGGGACGAGGAAGAGGCCGGCCCTGACGGTGAAGGTCTCGGCCGGGATGAACCCCGCCCAGGCCTCGTTCAGCTCGAACGAGGACACGCCGGTCACGCGGGCCTCGAGGCCGAAGCCGAACTTCTGCCCGACCGTCCCCGCGACGAGGAAGCCGGCCAGGAGGTTCTCGACGCTCCCTTGGGGATAGGCGCTTTCGATCTGGCCGTCGATGTACTCGGCCGCGAGATAGCCGCCGTACTTGACCTGGCCCGCGGCGGGCAGCGCCAGGGCCAGGCAGGCGAGGGCGACGACGGTGACGTGCTTGGTGTTCATGGGATCTCCGCGAAATCGAACGATTCCTCGAGCAGGGCCTCTCTCCGGCCGCCGACGTCCTTGCCGGCGGCGACCAGGCGGCCGACCTCGGCCGCCCCCTTTCTGGTCCCCATCCAGATGGCTCCGACGGCCCGTCCCTCCCGGAGCACGATCTTCTTGTACAACCCCTCCTCGGGGACGGCCTTGACGACCGACTCGAAGCCCGGGCCCCGGCCCTCGAAGTCGCCCACCGAGGTCACGGCGAGGCCGGCGATCTTCAAGGTGGTGGAAGGCACGGTGCCCGCGTAGGGCAGGTCCCGCCCGAGGATGTTTTGCGCGGCGGCGCGGGCCTGTTCGAAGGCGGCCGGGATGATGCCGTAGACCCGGCCGCGGTGCTCGGCCGCGTCGCCCGCGGCGTAGACGCCGGGGGCCGACGTGCGCATGCGGTCGTCGACGAGGATGCCCTTGCCGACGGCCACGCCGGCGTCCGCGGCGAGGCCGCATTCCGGCCTGACCCCCGCGGCGACGATGACGGTGTCGGTCTCGATCCCCTCCCCCGACTCGAACCTCAGGCCGCGGACCTCGCCGTCGCCGGCGATCTCCCGGGCGGCGGCGCCGAGCCGAACGGAGATGCCCGCCCGCTCGATCTGGGCCTTGAGGATCGCGGCGGCCTCCGGGTCGAGCTGGCGCGGCAGGAGCCGGTCGAAGAACTCGACGACATGGACCTCGGCGGCGCGGCCGCGGACGGCCCGGGCGATCTCCAGGCCGAGCAGGCCCCCGCCGAGGACGGCGACCCGCCCGCGGCTGCGGAGACGGTCGAGGATGGCCCGGGCGTCGTCGAGCGTCCGCAGGACGAACACGCCCTCGAGCCCGCTTCCGGCGACCGGCGGCAGGACGGCCCGGGCGCCCGTGGCCAGGAGGAGCGCGTCGTAGGCGTGCGCGGCGCCCGAGGCCGTCTCGACCCGGTGCTCCGCGGGCCGGATCCTCGCGACGGCGTCGCCCGTCCGCAGCTCGATCCCCTGCTTCTCGGCCCAGCCCCCGGGGAAGGCGAAGAGCCTGTCCTCGGGCATCCGGCCGGCCAGGAATTCGATCAGGTTGGGGCGGGGATAGTAGGGATGCCGCTCCTCGCCCAGGACGACGATCCGGGTGTCCGGGGAGAGCTCCCGGAGGGCCTTGGCGGCCATGGTGCCCGCCAGTCCGCTGCCGACGACGACGACGTTCACGGTGAGGGGTGGGACGGCCGGGCCGGCTTCAGTCGATCTTGGAGAAAAGGTCCTTGCCGACGCCGCACTGGGGGCAGACCCAGTCGTCGGGCAGGTCCTCGAACCTCGTTCCCGGCGGGATGCCGCCGTCGGGGTCCCCGGCGGCCGGGTCGTAGACGTAGCCGCACGCCGTGCATTCGTACTTGTCCATGGCGTTCTCCTTTTCAGTTCTCCGGCAGGAGCTGTCTCTCGTACTCGGTCTCGAGCTTGAGCTTGTGGCTCCTCTCCTGGGCGGCGAGGAACAGGAAGACCCGGTCCTGACCGGCGGCTTCCGCCATCCGGGCCAGGGACTCGTAGAGCTCGACGGCCCGGCCTTCCTTGCGGGCCGCGAAGATGAGCAGCTCCTGCAGGGACATGTCTTCCGAAAGCCTCTCGTCGGCCAGCCCGTCGACGAGACGGAGGTCGGGGACGGCCGCCGGCGAGAGCGCCGCGACGGACTCGGCGGAGAGCCCTTCGAGAAGGCGGCGGTGGGACTCCTCTTCGCCGCGGAGCTCGAGCAGGAGCTCCTTCAGGCCCGGCGTCAGGGCCCGGAGGGCCATCCGGCCGTAGCCCTCGGCGGCCTCG
>CAZFBC010000110.1:5448-8348 GCA_964517245.1 uncultured Eubacteriales bacterium
AAGAGGTTGCGCTGGAGCATGATGAAGTGCTGGGTCATGAGGGGCATGATGACGGCCTGGTACTCGCTTCCCTGGGCCTTGTGGACGGAGACGGCGTAGGCCAGGGTGACGTCCATGAGCTCGTCCCTCTCGTAGCGCACCGGCCGGCCGTCGAAGTCGACGAGCAGCGTCCCCCTGGCCTTGTCGGCCTGGAGGACGGAGCCGATGTCGCCGTTGAAGACGTCCTTGTCGTAGTCGTTGCGGACCTGCATGACCTTGTCGCGCGGCCGGAACGTGCGCGAGCCGACCTGAAGGCCCTCCCCGCCGGGGTTGAGGCGGGCCTGGAGCTCGGCGTTGAGGTTGTCGACGCCGACGACCCCCTTGTACATGGGGCTGATGACCTGGATCTGCGGCGAGAGGGGGCTCAGGCCCAGCTTGGCGGGGACGCTCGAGGAGCACATCTTGAGGATCGTCTGGAAGGCCTTCCGCTCGTCGTCCTGGCGGATGAAGTAGAAATCGGCGTTCCGGTCGTCCCGGGGCGCGTGGACGGGCGGCAGGCCCTGGTTGATCCGGTGCGCGTTGACGACGATGAGGCTCTCCTTCTCCTGCCGGAAGATCTCGTCCAGCCGGACGACGTCGACCGTCCCCGACTCGATGATGTCGTGGAGCAGGTTCCCCGGCCCGACCGAGGGGAGCTGGTCCTTGTCGCCGACGACGATGAGCCGCATCCAGGGGGGGACGGCCTTGAGCAGGTGGAACAGGAGCGGCAGGTCGACCATCGAGAACTCGTCGATGACGAGGGCCTCCCCGGCGAGGGGGTTCCCCTCGTTCCGCTTGAACGACCCCTTCCTGGGCTGGAACTCGAGGACGCGGTGGATGGTCCGGGCCTCCCGGCCGGTGGCCTCGGCCAGCCTCTTGGCCGCCCGGCCCGTCGGGGCGGCCAGCAGGACCTCCTTGCCCCACTTGCGGAAGACGTCGACGATGGCCCGGACGATGGTCGTCTTGCCCGTCCCCGGGCCGCCGGTGATGACCAGGATCTTGCGCTCGAACGACTCCCGGATGGCCTGCCGCTGGAGGGGCGAGAACCGGAGCCCGAGTTCTCGTTCCGTGTCGGCGACGGCCTTGTCGAGATCGAAATCCGGCGCCCGGCAGGGGAACCCGGCCAGCCTGTGGATGGACCGAACGACCTCCTCTTGGGCCTGGTAAAAAAAGGGCAGGTAGAGGGCCCGGCCCCCGGCCGTGTCCTCGGCGACGACTTTCTTGTCCTTGACGAGGGCGGCCAGGCACGACTCGGGCCTGTCGGCGGGGACCTCGAGGTCGGCCGCGCACCGCTCCAGGACCTCCGCCTCGAGCGAGAACACGTGGCCCTGCTCGTTGTCCTTCCCGAGGATATAGAGGATGTAGGCCTTGACCCGGTCGGCCGAGGCCGGGTCCATGCCGAGCTTGAGGGCGATCTGGTCGGCGGTCTTGAAGCCGACGCCGAAGATGTCGAGGCTGAGCTGGTAGGGATTGGACTTGAGAACGGTGAACGACCGGTCGCCGTACTGGCGGTGGATCTTCGTGGCCAGGCCCGTCGTGACGCCGTGCTCCTGGAGGAACATGATCAGGTCCCGGATGTCCCGGTGCTCGGCCCAGGACCGCCGGATCTCCCCGAGCTTGACGGCGCCCACCCCGCCGACCTCGCGGAGGCGCTCCGGCTCCCGGCCCAGGATGTCGATCGTCGCGGCGCCGAAGGCCGCGACGATGCGCTTGGCCAGCACGGGGCCGATCCCCCTGACCAGGCCCGAGGACAGGAACTTCTCGATGCCCTTGGCCGAGGAGGGCAGGGTCATGGTGAAGCGGTCCACCTTGAACTGCCGGCCGAAGCGCGGGCTGACCTCCCACGAGCCGCTGACGCGCAGGACCTCGCCGGGCGAGAGCGGCGGGAACGAGCCGACGACGGTCATCGGCTCGCCCTCCTCGGTCAGGAACCTGGCGACCGTGTAGCCGTTGTCGGGGTTGTAGAAGACGATGTCGTCGACGGCGCCCTCGATCGACTCCTGCCCGGTGATGAGCGCCGCCTTCTTCACGCGTCCCTCATGATGACCCCATGTTATGCGTTTGGCCGGACCGGGTCAATGGAGCGGCGTGAAGGATCACCGCAGCGAGCGACGGCGATCCCCGAGGCCCGGATGTCGAGCGAGCCCGTGAACGAGACGGCCGCCAGAAGGGAGGCCGAGGGGGTCGTCGGCGCGAGCCTCGGCGGTGATTTAGCCGGGCCGGAGCCGGGCGAGGGCAGTTTCAGGGGAAACCGCCCAAACGTGTTTGAGCGAGGCTTAGCGCAAGCCGAGCGAGTTGTTTGGGCGCCGAGTCCGGCGAACGGAGCGGCGTGAAAAATCACCGCAGCGAGCGGAGAGGATCCCCGAGGCCTAATTGATGTTGCGGAGCATGCGGCCCCAGCGGGCCTTGGGGATGAAGCTGGCCAGCTTGCGGAGGCGGTCGCCGACCCCCGTCTTCTGCCAGGCGTCGCGCTCCGCCTGGTAGGAGAAGTAGATGAGCCAGGGCCGGCCCTTGACCGAGGCGAGCGGCAGGAAGCCCCAGTAGCGGCTGTCCATGCTGTTGTCGCGGTTGTCGCCCATGACGAAGCAGTGCCCCGCCGGCACGACGACCGGGCCGTAGTTGTCGCGGATGACGTCCTCGTAGTTGTAGTAGTCGCTCTTGGAGTTGACGTGGTCGTCGATGTGGACCTTGTAGGCCTCCTCGATCGGCGCGTCGTTGACGAAGACCTGCTTGGCCTTGACCTCGACCTTCTCCCCTTCCAAGGCGATGACCCTCTTGACGAAGTCCTGGGTCAGGTTCTTGGGGTACTTGAAGACGACGATGGCGCCGCGCTCGATCGGCCTTTCGGGCAGGAGCGCGGCCTCGAAAGGCAGGCCGGGGCG
>CAZFBC010000111.1:0-8336 GCA_964517245.1 uncultured Eubacteriales bacterium
ACGATCGACTTCCGCGTCTCCATCATGCCCTGCATCTACGGCGAGGACGCGGTCATCCGCATCCTCGACAAGGAGATGATCACCCAGGCCATCCGCGAGCTGCGCCTCGACCTGCTCGGCTTCTCCGACGAGATCCAGAAGAAGTTCCGCAAGTACATCGCCCAGCCCTACGGCATGGTCCTCGTCACGGGCCCGACGGGGAGCGGGAAGACGACGACCCTCTACGCGGCTTTGACGGAGATCCGGTCGCCAGAGGACAAGATCGTCACCATCGAGGACCCGGTCGAGTACCAGATCGACGGCATCACCCAGATCCCCGTCAACGAGAAGAAGGGCCTGTCCTTCGCCCGGGGCCTGCGGTCCATCCTCCGCCACGACCCGGACAAGATCATGGTCGGCGAGATCCGCGACCCCGAGACGGCCCAAATCGCGCTCCAGTCCGCCCTGACCGGCCACCTCGTCTTCACGACCGTCCACGCCAACAAAGTCTTCGGCGTCATCGGGCGGTTCCTGCACATGCAGGTCGACCCCTACAGCTTCATCTCGGCCCTCAACTGCATCCTGGCCCAGCGCCTGGTCCGTCTCCTCTGCCCGCGCTGCAAGGTCCCCGTCCGCTACACCCCCGCCCAGCTCGCGGAGGCGGGGCTCGACCCCGCCCGGCACGCCAAGACCGTCTTTTACGAGGCCAAGGGCTGTCCCGAATGCAACGCCACCGGCTACCAGGGCCGGGAGGCCATCGCCGAGATCCTCGAGCTCTCCGATCCCATCCGGGAGCTCATCCTCGAGAAGCGGCCGCTGTCCGAGGTCAAGAAGCGGGCCAAGGCCGAGGGCATGGTGTTCCTGCGGGAAGTCGGCATGGACAAGGTCCTGGCCGGGCTGACCGGCCTCAGGGACCTCAACAAGGTAACCTTCGTGGAGTGACCGGGTGACGATCGGACAACGGCTCAAGATTCATTTCACGGAGAGGCTCCTGCCGGACGCCGTCTTCCAGGTCGCCCCGGGCTATCTGAGCGGCATCCGCGTGTCCAGGAACGACGGCGCCGTCAAGGGCGGCTTCGTCCTGCCCCTCCGGGAGCGCCCGGTCAGCCCGTCGTTCGACCGGCCCAACGTGACCGACCCGGCGGCCCTCGAGGAGGCCATCGCCCAGGGCAAGCGGAACCTCCGGCTCGCCTCCGGGACCGCCGCCGTCCTCATCCCTGAGCCGTCCGTCCGCGTCTTCGTCCTGAGCGTCGACTCCTTCCCCAACTCCGGGAAGGAGCGCGACACCTTCCTGCGCTGGCGCATCGGCAAGCAGATGCCCCTCATCCCGGAGGACGCCCGGATCGACTACGCGGCGACCCCCGGCCGCGGCGCCCGGAAGGTCATCGTGGCCATGGCCCGCCAGATGGTCGTCTGGGAGTACGAGGCGCTGTTCGAGAAGGCCGGGCTCAAGCCGGTCCTCGTGACGGTCCCGTCGCTGGCCCTGGTCAACCTGGTCCGCCGGGAAGGTCCGGGGGCCGGCATCCTGCTCAACCTGGAGGACGAGACGCTGACCCTCCTGGCCCTCTCGGGGCCCGGCTGGGCCCTCTACCGCCTGAAGGACGTCGGCGCCTCGGGCGGGTCCGGCCCGGGCGAGCGCGCCGAGAACATCGTCCGGGAGGCCGAGAACACGATCCGCTTCCTCGCGGACAAGGAGAAAGTGAAGGTCGAGAGCCTCTGGCTCCGCTGCGCGGCCGTCGCCGAATCGGGTGAGATCGCGGGGCGGCTGAGAGAGAGGACCGGCCTCCAGGTCGAAACCGTCGATTACGAGGGGCCCTCGGTCTGGACCGAGGCCCACAAAGCCGTCCTGGCCCCCCTCATCGGACAGGTCCTATGACGAAGCGCCCCCCCCTCAACCTGAACCTGTCCACGCGGCCCCTGCGGAACAGGCGGCTCTACACGGCCGCGTTCCGCGGCCTCCTGGGCGCCCTGGCCGTCCTCGTCGGGCTGGCCGCGTTCGCCGTCGTGAAATACGGCGGCGAGGCGGCCCGGCTCAGGTCCGCGAGCGCCGCGATGACCCGGGTCCAGACCGAGGCTCAGCGCGAGGAGAGGCGCCTCACCGTCGACATCCGCAAGGAGGAGAAGCTCAACCTGACGCGGGTGAACCTCGTCAACGGTATCATCGTCCGCAAGACGTTCCGCTGGACCACGCTCCTGTCGGAGATCGAACAGGCGCTGCCCGGCGGCAGCTACCTCACCTCGCTCAGCCCGGCCTTCACGCCGGAGGGCTCCGTCACCATGAGCATGCGGGTGACCTCGCGGGGCCTCGACGACGTCCTGGCCTTCATCAACAACCTCACCGCCCGGGGCTTCAAGAACATCCAGGTCTTCGGCGACCGGCGCAGCGAGGACGGACGGACGATCACGGAGATGTCGCTGACCTATGAACGCGCTCTTTGACCTGTTCAACGACGCGGAGCGGCGGACGCTCGGCCGCCTCGCCCTGGCCGCGCTCATCGCCCTGGCCGTCTGCGCCTTCCTGTTCGTGCGGCTCCGGGGCGGCTTGGACAGGGAGAGGGCGGCCTCGGTCGGTCTCAAGGCCTCCAGCGAGAGGGCCGTCAAGGCCCGCGACGACGCCCGGACCGAATGGCAGCGCTGGGAGCAGGCGGTCCGGGACCTCGCCGAGCTCAAGACGAGCTACTTCTACGACGAGAACGCCGGGGTCCAGGTCCTGCGGCTGGACCTCCAGAAGATCTTCGCCCAGGCCGGGACGACGGTCACCAACATCGATTACGGCTACACGGACATGGAGAAGGAACAGGTCGGCAAGACGGTCGTCACCTTCACCTACACCGGCTCCTACGCGGGCCTGAAGAGGCTCCTGTCCGTCATCGAGCGCTTCCCCAAGTTCCTGGTCATCGAGAAGGTCGAATTCCCGAGAACGGGCGCCGGCGGGACGCTGAGCGCCAAGTTCACGCTGGCGGGGTACTATGGACTCTAGAGCGATGAAAGCGGCGGCCGGCCTGGCGCTCGTCGGGGCCCTGGCCCTCTTCGCGGCCCAGGACGCGCCGGCCCCGAAGCCCCTGGTCCGCCGGGACCTCCTCGTCCCGGAGAGCGGCGAGATCGCCCCGCCGGTCCGGGACATCTTCCGGCCGAGGTTCACGGCGGCTCCAGCGGCCCCGGCCCGCACGCCCGGCCGGCCCGAGCCCAAGCCCGCCGCCCCGGAGCCGGCCCCCGAGGCCCAGCCGACGTTCGTCCTGACCCTCAGCTACATCGGCTCGATCAGGTCCGGCGGCCGGACCATCGCGCTCGTCCTCCGCGGCGGGCAGACGCTGTCGGTGGGCGAGGGCGACGAGATCATCCCCGGCTACAAGGTCGTCTGGGTCACGGCCGACGCGATCATCGTCCAGGGCCCCGACGGCGAGAGGAAATCGTTCAAAAAACAAGGAGAGCGGCCATGAAGAAGCACGCCCTGATCCCGATCCTGATCCTGGCCGTGGCGGCCGGGGCCTGCCAGACCCTCAGCCCGGACTACCGTCAGGGTGTCAAGGCCGAGATGAACCAGAGATTCGAGGACGCCGTGGCGTACTACCAGAAGGCGTCCCTCGACAATCCCAACGACCCGGTCTACCGCCTGGCCCTCATCCGGGCCCGGACCTCGGCCACGCTCTTCTACCTCCAGTCGGCCCGGAGCCTCGTGGCCCAGAACAAGAAGACCGAGGCCGAGCTCGTCTACCGGAAGGCCCTGGCCTTCGATCCGTCGAACTTCACGGCCGCCCAGGAGCTGCGGGCCCTGACCGCGCCGCCGGAAAAGCCGAAGACCGCGGAGAGGTTCGAAGGCCCGGTCCGGCTCAAGGGCACGGGAGAGGCGCTCAACCTCAGCTTCCGCAACGACGTGTCCCTGCGCTCGATCTTCCAGACCCTGGGCCGCGTCGCCGGCGTGAACTTCCTCTACGACGACACCTTCCGCGACACCAACCTGGCCATCGACCTGACCGGAAAGGACCTCCAGCAGGCCGTCAACTTCCTCTGCGTCGCCAGCAAGAACTTCTCCCGCGTCATCGACGAGCGGACGGTCATCATCGTTCCCGACAACGTCCAGAAGCGGATGCAGTACGAGCTCAACGCCATCCGGACGTTCTACCTGTCCAACGTCGACGCGAGCGAGATCCAGATGCGGCTGACCCAGATGGTCAAGACCCAGTACAAGGTCCCGTCCATCCAGGTCGACAAGAGCCTCAACTCGGTGACCATCCGCGACACGCCGCAGGCCGTGGCCCTGGCCGAGAAGCTCCTCCGGTCCTGGGACAAGGCCAAGGGCGAGGTCCTCATCGACATCGAGATCATGGAGGTCAACCGGATCCGGCTGAACAAGCTCGGCATCGACCTCAGCCAGGGCATCCTGGGCCTCCGGCTCAACCCCGCGAACACGGACGCCGACGGCTATTTCCCCATCCAGGGGTTCGACATCACCGACATCGCCAACTACCAGATCACGGTCCCCTCGGCCGTGGCCGCGTTCCTGGGCGCGGACTCCGACACCAAGATCATCGCCCAGCCCAAGATCCGCGGCATCGGCGGCGAGAAGCTGGAGTACATCGTCGGCCAGAAGGTGCCCATCGTCAATTCGACGTTCGCGGCCATCGCCGCGGGCGGCCTATCGACCCAGCCCATCGTCAACTACAACCTCCAGGACATCGGCATCACCGTCAAGATGACCCCCCGGATCCACATGGAGAGGGAAGTGACCCTGGAGATCGAGCTCCAGGTGTCCTCGATCGCCGGGGAGGGGACGGCCGGGATCCCGATCATCGCCAACCGCGAGGTCAAGAACACCGTCCGCCTCAAGGACGGCGAGACGAACCTCCTGTTCGGCCTCCTCCGCGACGAGGAGCGCCAGTCGGTCGGCGGGGTCACCGGGCTCCGGAACATCCCCGTCCTGGGGAGCCTGTTCTCCGCGACCCAGAAGCAGGTCGAGCAGTCCGACGTCATCATGACCATCACCCCCCACATCATCCGGGCCATCGAGATCTCCGAGGAGGACGCCAAGCCCCTCTGGGTCGATCCCGACAACCTCTCCGGCGTGACGGGCGCGGGCGCGGCCGCCCCGGCGCCGGCCGGCGCCGGCGAGACCGTCGAGGCCGTGCAGCCGGAGGACACCAGGGCCAGCACCGTCTATTTCTCCCCCGTGAGCTTCGAGGCGCCCCGCGACCGGGAGTTCCGGATGAACATCGAGATCTCGTCCCCGCGGGAGATCGGGAACGCCTCGCTCGCCGTGACCTTCGACCCGAGCGTCCTCAAGCTCAAGGACGTCCTCGAGGGAGGCAGCCTGAGGCAGCTCGGGGAGAACGTGCCCTTCCTCAAGAGCATCAGCGAGGGCTCGTGCACCATCGGCTTCTCCTCCCCGGCCGGAGGCCGCGGCTTCCGGGGACGCGGCGTCCTGGCCGTGCTCGTCTTCGAGTCCCTGAACCAGGGCACGACGTCCCTGGGCTTCTCGAGCGCGACGGCCGGCAGCCCGATGGGCCAGGCGATCGTCCTGCAGACGGCCGAGGCGAGGGTCACCATCCGCTAGGCGCGCATGGTCCTCGTCCTCTCCGGCCCCGTCCACGGGGGGAAGACGACCTTCGTGGAGAGCTGCCTGCCGGGCTGGCGCGCCCGCGGGCTCGCCTGCGACGGTTTCCTCAGCCCGGCCGCGGCCGGCGGGGACGGCTACGATCTCCTCGAGCTCGGGACCGGCGGCCGGCGTCCCTACCTCCGCCTTCGAGCCGTTCCCGGCGCGGAGCGGACCGGCCCGTTCTTCGTCATTCCCGAAACGCTCGAGCGGGCCCGGTCGCTCGTCCGGGGCGCCCGTCCCGGACGGCTTCTCGTCGTCGACGAGGTCGGCCCCCTCGAGCTCCGCGGCGGCGGCCTCTGGCCCGCCCTGCGAGGGACGGTCGGTCGGCCCGGGACGGACGCGCTCGTCGTCGCCCGCGGGAAGGTCGCGGAGAAGCTGGCCGCCGCCCTGGCGCCCGTCGTCCCCGTCGCCTGCGACGTCCGCGATCCCCGCGTTCGCGCCTTCCTCGACGCCCATCTCTTCGGTCCGGCAAGACCCGATGACAGTCAAGGTTAAGCTCTTCGCCCATTTCCGGGACCTCTTCGGGGGGCGCGTGCGGGACCTCGATCTCCCCGACGGCGCGACCGCCGGCGACGCCCTGGCCGTCCTCTGCGACACGGCCGAACGGCGCGCCGGGATCTTCGCCGGCGCCGGGCTCCAGCCCCACATCGTCGTCATGGTCAACGGCGTCCACGTCGCCTCCCTCGACGGGCTGGCCACCCCGCTTTCGCCGGGCGACACCCTCGCCGTCTTCCCCTTCCTCGCCGGCGGTTAGAGAACGGGGACACGTACCCGAGGACACGAGAGGCGTTCCTTGCCGGGGAATCGGCGTTCTGGTATCGTAAGGGCCGACCATGCCCGACTTCCCGATCTCCGGATACCACGGCCGGATCCTCGTCGCCGACCTGACCAAGGGCGAGGTGCGGACGCTTCCGCTCGACCCCGACGCGGCCCTCGACTACCTCGGGGGCCGGGGGCTGGCGACCCGGGTCCTCTGCGATACGATCGACCCGGCCTGCGACCCGCTGGGGCCCGACAACGCCTTCGTCGTCGCCGCCTCGCCGCTCATCGGCTCGACCGCCCCGACGGCCGGCCGGGGCCACATGGTCTTCAAGTCCCCCCTGACGGGGTTCATCGGGACGTCCAACTCCGGCGGGACGTGGGGCGCGGCGTTCAAGGCGGCCGGGTTCGACGTCCTCGTCGTCAAGGGCGCCGCCTCGTCCCCGGCCATGATCGACATCACCGCGGGCCGGGCCGAGATCCTGCCCGCCGGCCACCTGTGGGGCAAGACGACCCACGAGACCAACGACGTCCTCGCCGCCGCCTCCGAGCCGGGGAGCCCGGCCCGGGTCCTGTGCATCGGGCCGGCCGGGGAGAACCTCGTCCGCTTCGCCTCCGTGGCCAACGACCGCAACCGCGTCTACGGCCGCTGCGGTCCGGGCGCGGTCTGGGGCAGCAAGAAGCTCAAGGCCGTCCGGGTCCGGGGCCGGGAGAAGACCGCCGTCGCCGATCCGGAGAGATACCGGGCCGGCCTCGACCAGGCCCTCTACCTCATGAAGCAGGCGCCGGTGACCAAGCGCCTCCTCCGCGACCTGGGCACGGCCGGGCTGGTCGAGCTGATCAACCTCATTTCCATGCTTCCCCACAGGAACTTCCAGGACTGCCTCCACCGCGACGAGGACGTCGAGCGGATCTCGGGGGAGACCCTGGCCCGGACGCTGCTCGAAAAGGCGGGCTCCTGCCATCTCTGCCCGATCGGCTGCCAGAGGCACACCCGGGTCGCGGGCCGGGACGGCGGGGAGGAGCGCGGCGAGGGCCCGGAATACGAGACCATGGTCCTCATGGGGCCCCTCTGCGGCATCTACGACATCGAGGCCATCACCCGGGCCAACTACCGGGCCAACGAGCTCGGCCTGGACACGATGAGCTACGGCGGGACGGTCGCCTGCGCCATGGAGCTGGCCGAGCGCGGCCGCATCGGCCGCGGGGAGACCGGCGGGCTCGACCTCTCCTTCGGCAGCGCGGACGCGCTCGAATCGCTCGTCGGGCTGACGGCCCGCCGGGAAGGCTTCGGCGCGTCCCTGGCCGACGGCTCGCACCGCCTGGCCGCCGGCCGCGGCCTCCCGGAGTGCGCCATGACCGTCAAGAGGCTCGAGATCCCGGCCTACGACCCCCGGGCCTCCTTCACCCAGGCCCTCGGCTACATGACCTCGCCCTCGGGCGCCTGCCACCTCCGCGGCGGCTACGCCGTCTCCCTGGCCTTCTTCGGCGGGGCCAGGGAGATCCCCCGCTTCAGCCTCCTCCAGTCGCCGATCGCCATCCGCAACATGCAGAACACCGGCATCCTCCAGGACAGCCTCGGCGTCTGCCGCTTCACCGGCTACGCGTTCTCCGCCGACCCCTGGGCCCGGATGGTCAGCGGCGTCACCGGCCGCCCCTTCTCGGTGGCCCGTCTCGAGGAGATCGAGAACCGCGTCGCCGCGCTCGAGCGGCTGTTCAACGTCGGCGCCGGGGCGACGGCCGAGGACGACGCGCTTCCCGCCCGCTTCGCCGACGTCCCCGTCCTCGTCGGGGGCCGGGAGCGCCGCGTCACGCGCGAGGACCAGGAGCGCATGAGGCGGGACTACTACAGGGTCCGGGGCTGGGACGGGGCAGGCCGGCCGACGCCGGAGCTGCTCCGGTCGCTTCGGATCGGGGGGAGCGGGCGATGAGCGGACAGAAGTGGCAGGCGGGAGACGCGCTCTTCCGCGAGTTCCGGGCCATCGGGCGGGCCTCCCTCCTCTAC
>CAZFBC010000112.1:0-5590 GCA_964517245.1 uncultured Eubacteriales bacterium
GGCGGCCATGGGCCTTGCGGACCCGGTGGGGAAATGGGTCTCGTTCAGCCGGGACGGCCAGGGCCGGAGGACCATCGTCGGCGTCGTCGAGGACCCCCGCTTCCGCTCCTTCCATCACGGCGTCGAGCCCATGCTCTTCTATCTCGCCGATATCTCCAAGGCCGAGGACAGAGGGATCGTCCTGGCCAAGCTCCGCGGCGGGGGCGACGACCTCTCGCGCACCCTGGGTGCCATCTCCGGGGTCTGGGCCGACTTCAATCCCCACGTCCCGTTCGAATACACGTTCCTCGACCAGACCTACGAGCGGCTCTATCGCAAGGAACGCCAGGCGCTCGTCCTCTTCAACGTCTTCGCCGGCCTGGCCGTCGTGATCTCTTGCCTGGGTCTCTTCGGTCTGGCGTCCTTCATGGCCGAGCGCCGGACCAAGGAGATCGGCGTCCGCAAGGTCCTGGGCGCGCCGGAGTGGGCGATCGCGGGCCTCCTGACGCGCGACTTCGCCCGGTGGGTCCTCGCGGCCAACGTCGTCGCCTGGCCGGTCGGGTATTACGCCGCCGGGAAGCTCCTCCAGGGCTACGCCTACCGGGTGGAGGTCGGGATCGGGACCTTCGCCCTCGCGGGCGGGGCCGCCCTGGCTGTCGCCCTCTTGACCGTGGGCCGGCAGGCCCTCAAGGCGGCCCGGATCGCTCCCGCGGACTCGCTCCGCAGCGAATGATCCCGCCCGGCGGCGTCCGGAGCTTACGCTCCAAGCCAGTCGAGAAGGCGGCGGATGCTGCCGATAGCGAGGCCGATGCTCGAATCCGCCGCTCCATAATACAAGTTGACCGTGTCGCCATCGGGGTCGATCGTGCAGCCACAGGGGAAAACGACGTAGCCCACATCCCCGCGCTGCTCGTAATCCGCTTCGGGGCCGAAGAACCACTCGTCCCCGCGCTTGAGGCAACGCTCCGGAGCGTTCAGATCGAAGAGCGCGAGGCCCAGCCTATAGAGCGAGCCCGCCGCCGTATGCCGGACCCCATGGTAGATCACCAGCCAGCCCTTGGGGGTTTCGATGGGCGGGGGCGAGAGGCCGATCTTGTTGGCGTCCCACCACCCGCCGCTGCGGCATTCCAACAGCAGCTTGTGGCCGCCCCAGTAGCGCAGGTCGGGCGAATAGGACATCCACATATTGGCCCGGGGAGAGCTGATCGGGCGATGGATCAAAGCCCAATTCCCCCCGACGCGCCGAGGCAACAGGGCGGCGTCCTTGTCTTCCGGCGGCATGATCACGCCGTAGCGCTCGAAATCGTGGAAATCTTCCGTGAGCGCAAGAGCCACTCCCGGGCCCTCGCGGGCGTAGGCGGTATAGACCACGGCATACTTGTTCAATTCGGGGAGATAGGTGATGCGAGGATCTTCGATGCCCCACATTTCCTCGGGGAAGCGCTCGGGATCGGCCAAGAGGGTGGGCTTTCGGTCGATCTTCCAATTGTCGACGCCGTTGGCCGAGCGGGCCGCGCAGAGATGAGACTGCCCTCGGCGATCCTCCACGCGGCACAGGAGCAATGTCGTTCCATCGGACAGCCGAGCGGCGCCGGGATTGAACACGCTGTGGATCGGATAGGGCCAATGGGCGGCGGTCAGGATGGGATTGAGCTTGTGACGACGGAAGAGCTCGGGGTGGTGATCGTTCATTGAGGTCGCGCCTCCGGAGATGAAAGCATATTCTCAGCCAAGCGGAATTCCAGCAGGGCCTGGAGAAAGGCCAGCGTCGATTCCGCGCCTTGGTTCTCGTTCGGACGGTCGGGATGCAGGCCGTCCCGACAGCCGCCCGAGATCGGGTCGTAGAGGGGGAGGTTGAGGTCGTTGCGCCCGATGAACCAATCGAAGGCCCGGCGGGCTTCTTTGTTCCAGCGTTTGTCCCCCGTGACCCGATAGGCCTCGAGGCAGGCCGAGACCATCGCCTGGGCTTCCACCGGCTGTTGATCGAACCGGGCGCGGACGCCGCCGCGCTGATAGAAGCCGTTGGATCCGACGGGGACAAAATGCCCCCCGCCGGCCTCCGAGCGTTGCAGCTCGGCCAGCCAGCCGAGCGACTCCAGCCCGGCTTCGGCCATATCTCTATTCGCGATCCAACGGCCGCACATCAACAGGGCATGCGGCAGCGCGGCGTTGCAATAGCTCAGCTCGTCCTCGAACCAGCGCCATTCGTCCGAACGGTGGCTTTGATACAGGGACAGCAGACGCCCGCCCAGCTCCTCCCGGACCTGGCTGGCCCTCCGGTCGCCCGCGAACCGACGCAAGTATTCGTGGATGCCGATGAGCGCGAACGCCCAGGCCCGCGGACTGGTCGTGTCGCGAATGGCGGACAGGGCCTGCTCGAACAACCGGCCGGCCATGCCATGGAGGGCGGGGGTGGTCGTGACGCCCAACACGGAGCCCAACGCCCATAAGGCCCGGCCGTGGCTGTCGTCCGAGCCGCTGTCCTCCCGCCAGTTGCGCTGGTAATCCATGAAGTTGCGAAAGCGCCTGGTCCTGGTGTTGAAGGCATACGAGAGAAAGGCGAGATAGCGCGACGCCGGCGCGAAGGACTCTTTGATGCCCAGCGACTCGATGAGCGCGCTCACGATCAGGGCCCGGGCGTTGTCGTCGGTGCAGTAGCCCTCGCGATAGTTGGGGACCGTGAAGATGGCGTGCTGCAGCATGCCGGTTTCGTCCGTCAAATGGCGCATGTGATCCAGCTTGAGAGGAGGCAGCTCCCCCAGGTGTCTGTCCAGCGCCTTGGCCGTGAAGCCCGGGGGCGTGAAATGCCGGCGTTCCGCGCGGGCGCGCTCAAAGCTCTCCATGTAGCGTCGCGCCACCTTCGGCCAGATCATCTCCCGCCCCAGCAGATAGGCCCGTTTTCGCATGGCGTGGCGCTCGGCCTCGTTTTCCATGAGGTAGATGACTTTTTCCGCCAAGGCCGCCGGATCACGGAACGGGACAAGCGCGCCTCGTCCCTGGGACAGCAGCTCTTCCGCATACCAGTAAGGGGTCGATATCACGGCTTTGCCCGCCCCGACCGTATAGGCCAAAGTGCCGGACGTGATCTGCTGCACGTTCAGGTAGGGAGTGATATAGATGTCCGCCGCGCCGATGAACTCGACCAGCTCCTCGAGACTGACGAAACGGTTGTAGAAGACCACGTGACCTTCCACGTCCTTCTCTTGGGCCAGCCACTGGAGCGACAGCCGATAAGTCTCTCCTTCATGCTGGATCACGTGGGGATGGGTGGCGCCGACAACAAGATAGACGACGTCCGGAAAGCGGGCCACGATAGCGGGCAGGGCGGCGATGACCGTTTCGATCCCTTTGTTCGCCGACAGCAGGCCGAAGCTGAGCAAAACGGTCTTGCCTTCGACGCCAAAGAGGTCCTTGTTGAAGCTCGGGTCGACGAAGGGCACATCGGGGATGCCGTGAGGGATCAGGTCGATCTTCTCCGGCGGCACGCGATAGACCGTCCGCAGGAATTCCGCCCCGCGCTCGCTCATGACGACGAGTCGATCGGACAGCGAGGCGACCTCTTCCAACACCCGGCGCTGATCGGGGTCGGGCTCCTTGAGAATGGTGTGCAAGGTCGTGACGATGGGCATGCGCAGCTCGCGCAAGAGGGTCAGGATGTGGCTGCCCGCCTTTCCGCCGAAAATGCCGTATTCGAATTGCAGGTTCACGAGGCCGACATTGTTGATATTCAGGAAATCGGCCGCCCGGCTGTACGACTCGATATCCGTCTCCGTCAGCTCGAACCGAACGCGGCCCGGATAGTCATAGCCGGCCGCGGTGTCGTTGACAGGGATAGCGAGGCAGGATGTGCCGGGATATTCAACGGCGACGGCCTCACAGAGATCGGTGGTGAACGTGGCGATGCCGCACTGCCGGGGCATGTAGTTACCGATGAAAGCGATGCGCCTAAAGGTCGAGATCGCCGAACCATCTTCCATGACGGCCTTCTCCTTCATGCCCCTGTTCCGGTCCTTTGGCCATAGGACTATGAGAGGCAGCCCCTCCCGGGAATACCGCCCTTGCCCTGGTCAGACCAGACCGGGACCGAGCGTTTCCTGGTTTGAAGCCGAATCCCTCGGGATTGCACCTAACACTCAGTATATCACAATCCGGCGGCCGGCCTGAGAGGTATCGCCCGCACTCCCGCCTGGCGAGTGCCTTGGCAGGTCGGAGGTTCGACCCTCTCGCCGGCTCCACCCGAATTCGCCGAGACCTTGGGCCGCGGTGCGCGACGCTACCGGTAGCTGAAGATGACCGGGAAGACGGCCGTCACGAACCAGGCCCAGGCCGCGAACACCGGAAGATAGGCCGTCTGCCAGCGCTCGAGGCGCGCGAACGGGGCGCGGCGGCCGAGGAAGCGCGCGTAGAGCACGGCCGACCAGGCCAGGTTGACGAGCAGGAGCAGGTTCAGGCCGAGCGCGGCCGTCCGGTTGGGGCTGAACCCGAATTCGGAGATGCGCGCGGCCATCGCCCACAGGGCGAGCGCGTCCACGACGAGGGCGCAGGCCACCAGTAGGAGCTGGAGGACGTCGAACCGGCCGGGCGGCGCCAGCGGGTCGCGGGCCGAGATGGCGTAGAGGACGAGGCCCAGCACGACCGCGAGCAGCAGGTCGAACCCGATGAGCACCTCCCGCTCGACGCTGATGGGGTTGCCCGTCCAGATCATGGCCGCCACGAAGACGAGGAGCAGCGCCGCGAAGAGCGGCGTGAAGAGCCAGGTGAGCACGGGGGCCATGTTCTCGATGACGCTCTGCTTGTGCTCCACGAGCCAGGCGCCGACGATCACCGCTCCGGCCGCCCCGCACGGCAGGACCCATCCGACGAGCGCCTTCTCCGCGTCGAGGCCGATGGCCTCGAAGATGAAGCTCGCGAGGCCCATCAAGGCGCCCCCGCCGAGGGCGATGAGCGCGTAATAGATGAGCCATTCCCCGGAGAATCGCACGTAGTTCATGCGCTGCTCGTGGCGGGGCCACCGGCCGCCGGCGTAGGCGTAGCTGACCATAAGCCAGAGCGCGATGGGAAGATGCATCGCGGCCAGCATCGCCGTGTGGCTGTCGGGCCCGAACGGTGGGAGGTTCACCGCCAGCCCGGCCGCCGCGAACGGGAGAACGAGCCAGCCCCCCTCGCGTGGATGGAGTCCGCGCTTCAGCGCGAAGAAAACGGCCAGGAACGGGAGGACGAAGAGGCTGATATTGCGCAGATAGAAAGACGGGTCCGCCGGGGGGTCCGGGAAACGGAGGCCGAAGAGCTCGGGGACCTTGACGGCCACGGCCGCGCCGATCGCCAGCCCCAGCGCGGCCGCGGCGTGGTGCGGCTTGGCCGGCTCCGATGCCTCGCCCCCGGGAGAGACCACGAGCTGCTTCCAGAGACGCTCGGAATATTCGATCGCGAATTCGCGCGCCAGAGCGTCCTGATCGCCCAGGCGCTTGACGGCCACGAGGAAGGCCTCGTCCTCGTCCAGGCCCGCCCCGCGCAGCGCCTCGATCTGGCTGCGCAGGTGGTCCTCGAGCTCCTCGACGTCGGCGGCCCGGACCGCCGGCCGTCTCAGGAGGTACTGCCGCCACTCGCCGAT
>CAZFBC010000112.1:5690-8301 GCA_964517245.1 uncultured Eubacteriales bacterium
TCATGGCCCGGTCCACCACCTGCCATTGGCGGCGCTGGCGGTCGAGGTGCTCCGCGCCGGCCCGGGTCAGCCGGTAGTACTTGCGCTGCCGGCCGGTGTCCGACTTGCCCCAGAACGCCTCGACCAGGCCGTTGCGCTCGAGCCGGTGCAGGAGCGGGTAGAGCATGCCGTCGGTCCATTGCAACTCGCCGCCGGACAGCTCGGCGACCCGCTTGATGATGGCGTAGCCGTAGCTTTCGCCCTCGCTCAGAATGGCCAGCACCAGCGGCGTGGCCGAGGCGGCGACGAGGTCCTTGTCGATGTTCACGGCGTCCGGCTTTCTTTACCTAGCGCTACTATACATAACAGTTCTATGTATGTCAAGCCCGAAGTTTGGGAAAGAGCGCGAGCGCGGTTGTTGCGCCGGCCCTCTTTTCAGCCGCGGCCCATTCGCATATGATGCCTTCCGTAAGTCCGGCGTTGCGACGGAAGAGGTGAGATCATGAAAAAAGCGGCTCTCGTCGTCATCGGGCTCTTCGCCCTCTCGCTGTCCTCCCCGGGCCAAGCCGTGGACTGGTCGAAAAAAGCGCTCCGGTCCGAGCGCAGCCGGTCCTACGACGCGCTCCACTACCTGATCAGGATCGGGCTCGACCTCGACCGGAAAACGTTCGAGGGCGCGACCACGGTCACGCTGGCCTCCCTCCGGGAAGGCCTCGAGACCTGCGTCCTCGACGCCGAGGAATTCACGGTGACCTCCGTCCTCGGCGAGGACGGCGAAGCCCTGAAATTCGACCAGACGGCCAAGGAGCTCGCCGTCCGCCTGCCGCGGCCCTACAAGTTCGGCGAAGAGCTGTCGTTCACGTGCTTCTATCACGGCCGGGACCCCAAGATCGGACTGCGGTTCACGGCCGAGACGCCGGACAACCCCCGGCTCGTCTTCTCGGACTCCTTCCCCGAAAACGTCCACCACTGGTTCCCCTGCTTCGACTACCCCAACGACAAGGTCACCAACGAGATCGTCGCCACGGTCGAGCAGGGTCTCAAAGTGGCCGCGAACGGCCGGCTCGTCAGCGTGACCGGGGACGCGGCGGCCGGCACGGTGACCTATCACTGGTCCCAGGACCTCCCGCACTCGACCTATCTCATCTTCCTGGCGGCCGCCCCGTACGTCGTCGTCAGGGACTCCTACGGGACATTGCCCGTGAGCTATTGGGTCTATCCCCGGGACGCGGCCAAAGTCGGGCCGACCTACGGGAAGACACCGAAAATGATCGAGTTCTTCAACCGGACCTTCGGATACGATTACCCCTGGCAGAAATACGACCAGGTCTCGGTCCCCTCCGGCGGCGGCGCCGAAAGCACGTCGGCCACGGCCATGACCCACCGGATCATGGTCGACGAGAGGGGCGAGCCCGATTTCCCGGCCATCGGCATCGTGTCGCACGAGCTGGCCCACCAGTGGTGGGGCGACCTCGTCACGCTCCGCAGCTGGGCCCACACGTGGCTCAACGAAAGCTTCGGGACCTATTCGGACTACCTCTACCATCGCTTCGAGAAGGGCGACGACGAGGGCGCGGTCAACCTGCGGGGCAAGCTGAACGCCTATCTGCGGGAGGCCAAGACGCGCTACATCCGGCCGATCGTCTCCGACCGCTACGACGCGCCCGGCGACATGTTCGATGCCCACACGTATCCCAAGGGAGCCCGCGTCCTTCACATGCTCCGTTCTCTCGTCGGCGACGAGCCGTTCTTCGGGACGCTCCGCCACTTCCTCCACCGCTACGCTTTCGACTCGGTCGACACCGCCGATTTCATCCGCTCGGTCAAGACCGTCACCGGCCAGAATCTCGACTGGTTCTTCGACCAGTGGCTGTACAGGCCCGGGCACCCCGTCTTCGAGGTCGCGAGCGAGTGGGACGAGGCCGGGAAGGTCGTCCGGCTCAAGGTCGCCCAGGTCCAGGACTTTTCCAAGGGGGTGCCCGTGTTCCGGGTCCCCGTGTCCATCAAGCTCGTCGCTCCCGGGAAGACCGAGATCCACAAGGTCTGGATCGACGAGCGCGAGGAGACGTTCGAGCTCCGGTCCGGGACCAAGCCCCTGCTGGTCCGGTTCGACGAGGACAACGTCCTGCTCATGGAGATCGCCTTTCCGAAGGAGCGCGACGAGCTTCTCTTCCAGCTCGGGCACGACGACGTGATCGGGCGAATGGACGCGGCGGCGGCGCTCCAGGCTTTCGAGGCCGACGCCCGGGTCGCCGCGGCGCTGACCGCCAGCCTCCGGGCCGACCCGTTCTGGGCGGTCCGCAAGAGCTCTCTCGAGGCCCTGGCCCGGCTGAAGGCCGGGAACGCCCCGGCCGTTTTCAAGAAGGCCTGCCGGGACCCGGATCCCCAGGTCCGGGCCGCCGCGCTCGCCGCCCTGGGAGACCTCAAGGACCGGTCGCGCCTCGATCTCTACAAGGACCTGTTCGAAAGGGACGCCAGCTATCGGGTCCAGGCCGAGGCCCTGACGGCCATCGGCAAGACGGGCGACCCGTCGGCCGTCCCGTTCCTCGAGCGGGCGGCGGCCGTCCCGTCCTATCGGGACATGGTGCGGAAGGCGGCCGAGGCGGCCCTGAAGCAGATCGAGGGACGTTAG
>CAZFBC010000113.1:0-5263 GCA_964517245.1 uncultured Eubacteriales bacterium
GTGAAGATCTCCTGGGCGTAGTTGAAGATGACGTTGATGCCGCACCACTGCTGGTAGACGGCGAGGACGACGCCGACGACGAGGACCCGGGCGAGCCCGGGCTCGAGCAGGTCGCGGAAACGGACCCGGCCGATCTCGTCGGCCGAGAGCGTGGCCCGGATCTCGTCCAGGGCCGTCGCGGCGAACGCCGGCCCGCCGATCCGGGCCAGGACCTTCGCGGCCGCCGCGGCGCGGCCGTTCCTGACCAGCCACCGCGGGCTCTCCGGGACGAGGAACATCAGCAGGACGAACAGGACGGCCGGGGCGGTCTCGGCGCCGAACATCCAGCGCCAGCCGGTCTGGCCGTTCCAGGAGGCCAGGATGTCGGCCGCGGTCGCCCCGGCCGGCACGGGCTCGGCGATGAGCCAGTTGGCGATCTGGGCGGCCAGGATGCCGACGACGATGGTCAGCTGGTTGACGGAGACGAGCCGGCCCCGCAGGTGCGCGGGCGCGATCTCGGCGATGTACATCGGGGAGAGGTTGGAGGCCAGGCCGATGCCGACGCCGCCGACGAGGCGGAAGACGACGAAGACGGTGAAATCCGCCGCGAGGGCGGTCCAGACGGCCGAGACCGTGAACAGAAGGCCGGCCAGGACGAGGAGCTTCTTGCGGCCGAACCGGTCGCTCAGCGCGCCGGAGACGAGCGCGCCGACGAGGCAGCCGACCAAGGCGCTCGACATGGCCCAGCCGATCTCGGAGGGCGACGTCAGGCCGAAGAACTTCTCGTAAAAGGGTTTGGCCCCGCCGATGACGACCCAGTCGTAGCCGAAGAGGAGGCCGCCCAGGGCCGAAACGAGGGTCGCCCCCCAGATGAACCGCAGGTTGTAGGCGGGGCGTTCGGGCACGGGGTGTCCTCGCTTGGGTTTCTATAACAAATCAGGGGAAAAGGGTAGGTTTTTATGAAAAAAAAGGCTTGCCCGGCGTCCTGATATCTGATATATTACGACTCAACTGAGGGCCTGAAGCCCCGGAACGACAGGTATTGGAGAGGATTCGGCGTGACCGGCTGGGTTTTCGACATCAAGCGCTACTCGATCCACGACGGGCCGGGCATCCGCACGACCGTCTTCCTCAAGGGCTGCGGCCTGCGCTGTCTCTGGTGCCACAATCCCGAGAGCGTCGCTCCCGGCCCCGAGCTCATGCACTGGCCTGCGCGCTGCGTCCGCTGTCACGCCTGTCTCGCGGCCTGCCCCCGCGGGGCCGTCTCGAAAGACGCCGACGGCGCCGTCGCCGTCGACCGCGCCAGGTGCGACCTCTGCGGCAAGTGCGTCGAGGCCTGCCTCTACGACGCCATGCAGACGGTCGGCCGCGAGATGAGCGTCGACGAGGTCCTGGCCGAGGTGGCCAGGGACCTCGTCTTCTACGAGCAGTCGGGGGGCGGCGTCACGCTCTCCGGCGGCGACCCGGCGGTCCAGGCGGACTTCGCCGAAGCCGTTCTCGACGCCTGCCGCGGGCGGGGCATCCGCACGGCCGTGGACACGGCCGGCGCGGCGCCGGCCGGCGTCCTCGAGCGGCTGGCGGCCAAGGCCGACCTCGTCCTCTACGACCTCAAGGTCATGGACGACGCCCGGCACAGGGAGCTCACGGGGGCCTCGAACGGCCCCGTCCTCGACAACCTGAAGCGCCTGGCCGCGGGCCGGACGGAGGTCTGGGTGCGCCTCCCGCTCGTCGCCGGCGCGAACGACGACGACGGCAACATCCGGCGGACGATCGACTTTCTCAAGGGGCTCGGGACGGTCGGGCGGGTCGGCCTCCTGCCCTACCACCCCGGCGGCGTGGAGAAGGCCCGCCGGATCGGCCGGGAGACGCAGGTCCGGAGATTCGAGACCCCGTCCGAGGAGCGGACCGCCGCCGTCGAGGCCGCGTTCCGCGAGGCGGGATTCGAGGTCCGGCGGGGAGGATGACCGTGAACGAGCGCATCGCCAAGCTCAGGAAACAGACCCTCGAGGCCCGGCCGACGATCAGCGCCGAGCGGGCCCGGCTCGTCACCGAGTTCTACGGGAGGCCGGGGACCGCCGCTCTTTCGCCCGCCATGCGGCACGCCCTGGCCTTCAAGCACGTCATGGAGAACAAGGCCGTCGTCTTCAACGAGGGCGAGCTTATCGTCGGCGAGCGCGGGCCGGCGCCCAAGGCGACCCCGACCTACCCCGAGGTCTGCATCCACTCCCTTCAGGACCTCCGCTACCTCAACGACCGGAAGAAGACCGCCTTCGCTTCCGACGAGGAGACGCGCCGCGTCTACGCCGAGGAGATCATCCCGTTCTGGCGGGGCAGGTCGCAGAGGGAGCGCATCTTCGCCGCGATGGCCCCGGAGTGGATCGACGCCTACGAGGCCGGCGTCTTCACCGAGTTCATGGAGCAGCGCGCCCCGGGCCACACCGTGCTCGACGGCAAGATCTACCGGAAGGGCCTCGACGGCATCCGGAAGGACATCGACGCGGCCCTGGCCGCCCTCGACTTCGCGGCCGACCCCGAAGCCGCCGACAAGCGGGAGGAGCTCGAGGCCATGGCCGTGAGCGTCGACGCCGTCGTCGCCTTCGCCCGGCGGCACGCCGCCAGGGCCCGCGAGCTGGCGAAAGGGGAGACGGATGCCGTCCGCGCCGGGGAGCTCGGGCGCATCGCCGAGGTCTGCGACCGGGTCCCGGCCGAGGCGCCGCGCGACTTCTGGGAGGCCCTCCAAGCCTACTGGTTCGTCCACCTCGGGGTCATCACCGAGTACAACACCTGGGACTCCTTCAATCCCGGCCGGCTCGACCAGCACCTCTGGCCCTTCTACGAGAAGGGGCTCCGCGACGGCACGCTGACGAAGGAGTCGGCGCGGGAGCTCCTCCAGGCCTTCTGGATCAAGTTCAACAACCAGCCCGCCCCGCCCAAGGTCGGCGTGACCGCCGAGGAGAGCGGGACCTACACCGATTTCGCCCTGATCAACGTCGGCGGCCTGAAGGAGGACGGGACGGACGGCGTCAACGAGCTGAGCTACCTCATCCTCGACGTCATCGAGGAGATGCGCATCCTCCAGCCGAGCTCGATGGTCCAGATCAGCGCCAAGGGGCCGGACGCCTTCCTGCTGCGGGCCCTCGAGATCGTCAGGACGGGCTTCGGCCAGCCCTCGATCTTCAACTCCGACGCCATCGTCCGTGAGCTCGTCCGCCAGGGGAAGAGCGTCGCGGACGCCAGGAACGGCGGGTGCAGCGGCTGCGTCGAGTCGGGGGCCTTCGGGAAGGAGGCCTACATCCTCACGGGCTACTTCAACCTGCCCAAGGTCTTCGAGATCACGATGAACGACGGCGTCGACCCGAGGACCGGCAAGAGGATCGGCCTCGAGACGGGCGACCCGACGGCCTTCCGGACCTTCGACGAGCTGTTCGAGGCCTACCGGAAGCAGATCCGCCATTTCGTCGACATCAAGGTCCGGGGCAGCGACGTCATCGAGGCGCTTTACGCCGAGCACCTGCCCGCGCCCTTCCTGTCGGTGCTCGTCGACGACTGCATCAAGAACGGGAAGGACTACCACGCCGGCGGGGCCCGCTACAACACGAACTACATCCAGGGCGTCGGCGTCGGCACGATCACCGACGTCCTGAGCGCCGTCCGCTTCAACGTCTTCGACCACGGCCGCTTCACGATGGCGGAGCTTCTCGCGGCCCTGAGGGACGACTTCGAGGGCCACGAGGCCCTCCGCCGTCGGGTCCTCGACCGGACCCCCAAGTTCGGCAACGACGACGACTACGCCGACGGGCTGATGACGCGCGTCTTCGAGGCCTATTTCGAGGCGGTCGACGGCCGGCCGACGCCGCGCGGCGGGACCTACCGGATCAACCTCCTGCCGACGACCTCGCACATCTACTTCGGCCGGATGACCGGCGCGACGGCGGACGGCCGCCTCGCCGGCGAGCCCGTCTCGGAAGGCGTGTCCCCGGTCCAGGGGGCCGACCGCAAAGGGCCCACGGCCGTCGTCAAGTCGCTCGGCAAGATGGACCACGTCCGGACCGGCGGCACCCTGCTCAACCAGAAGTTCACGCCCCAACTGCTCTCGGGCGAGGCGGGCCTGGCCGGGCTCAAGGACCTCGTCCGCTCGTATTTCCGGATGATGGGCCACCACATCCAGTTCAACGTCGTCACGGCCGGCCTCCTGCGCGCGGCCCAGGCCGCCCCGGAAAAGCACCGCGACCTCATCGTCCGCGTCGCCGGCTACAGCGACTATTTCGTCGACTGCGGCGCCGAGCTCCAGGACGAGATCATCCGCCGAACCGAGCACGGGGAGCTCTGAGAACGTGGTCGAGTCGCGGCTCGCCGAGGTTCTCCGGGAGGCGACCTGCCTCGTCGGCGTCGGCCATCCGCTCCGCCGCGACGACGGCGTCGGGCCGTGGATCGTGGGCGCCGTCCGGGAGGCCGTCGCCGGCACGAGCCTCAGCGTCGTCGACGCCCAGAGCGTCCCCGAGAACTTCGCCCCTGTCGTCGCCCGCTCCGATTGCCGGAACGTCGTCTTCGTCGACGCCGTGTCCGCCGAGGGCCCGCCGGGGAGCGTCGTCTTCGGCCCCCTCGCGGAGTTCCCCGAGGCCGAGAGCTTCTCGACCCACAAGCTCGCGCTCTCCTTCTGCGCCAAATTCCTCGAGACCTCCGGTAAAAGGGTCTTCCTCCTCGGCATCGTCCCATCCGACCTCGAGTTCGGCGAGGGGCTGACGCCCGAGGTGGAAAAGGCGGCGGCCATGATCCGCGACCTCATTCTCCGCGCGACCGCGCCATCCACCCGTTGACGCCGGCCGCCGTCCCGTTGGATACTACAGGGCGTCCGCCCCGAATGCCGGACGAAGGAGCGTGCCGATGGCCAAGGAGTCCCGGGTCGAGGTCGTGTTCCAGGGAGGCATGAATTTCGAGGCCAAGGCGGGCCGCGCGGGGACGACGGTCGCCCTCGACTTCGGCCGCGAGGGCGAGGCGATCGCCGGCTACACGCCGATGGAGCTCGTCCTGGCGAGCCTGTGCGGCTGCAGCGGCCAGGTCGCGGTCGGGCTGCTCACCCGGATGGGCCAGGAGGTCAAGGACCTGGTCATCCACGCCAAGGGGGTCAAGAAGGAGATCCACCCGGCCGTCTTCACCTCGATCGAGCTGGAGTTCGAGTTCCGCGGCGGCAAGCTCGACCCGGCCCAGGTCGAGAAGGCCCTGGCCCTCTCGGAGGACCGCTACTGCCCCGTCTGGGCCATGCTCAAGGCGGCCGCGCCCATCA
>CAZFBC010000113.1:5363-8206 GCA_964517245.1 uncultured Eubacteriales bacterium
TTCCGCCGGACGTAGACGAAGCCGAAGGCGATGATCGCCGCCAGGACGGCAAAGACGATCAGGTCGCGCCAGAGGAAGGCCGGATCGTTCCTCAGGAGCATCATCAGCCCCATGGCCAGGACGGCGACGATCTGGGTGAAGAAGAAGCCGTAGAACAGGCAGATGACGGGGTAGGCCTTGTCCGGCCGGGCCCACAGCAGGTACAGGCTGATCAGGCCGAGCGGGATGGAGAAACCGAGGTCGAAGACGCGGATCATCCAGAAGGCCGTGGGGGCGATGTCGTAGGCCCGGGTCGTGCCCGTCGCGGCGACCTCCAGGACCTCTTTGGCCCACATGCCCGCGAAGACGAGCAGGAACAGGGCGAACAAGGCCGTGTAGACCGCCAGCCCCCCTCTCTTGAACCGGCTCTCGACGTTCTTGGGGAAGACGGCCAGGGCGTAGAGCAGGAAGACGAGCGCGGCGACGAGGACGAAGAGGAACAGGAAGAAATAGCGTTCGCTGTTGCCCGAGTAGGACGGCGAGCTCCACTCCCAACCGATGGTGTAGCTGAGGGCGTAGTAGATGAGAAAGAGGGGAGTGGCGATGAGCAAGGACTTGGCCAGCGGCTTGCGGAGCAGCAGGAGGATCCCGGCTGCCAGGAGCAGGGGGGCCATGAGGAACAGGTTGACGGCGTCCTGGCCGATGAGCTGGTTATTGATCACCCCGGCCGTCTTGTAGCTGATCACGCCCCTGATGAGCGGGCCCTGGATCGAGAGGAAAACGAGCGTGAGTCCCGCCGCAAGGGCGACACAGGCGACGAAGGCGCGTTCGAAATGGCTGCCGAACGGATCCGTCGATCGATCGCTCATGCCATCCTCCAACGATGCGGCGGGCCCGCCCGGCTCGGGAGATGCCCGCTCTAAGGCGTGACGATGGCCTTGATGACGCCGTCGCGCCGCGCCGACGCCGTCTCGTAGGCTTCCCGCGCCTCGTCGAGCGTGAAGAAATGCGTGGCCAGGAAGTCGGCCTTGACCCGGCCCGCGTGGATCATGGCCACGGCCTTCTCCAGGCAGCGGTTCTGCCGCCGGACGCTCTGGACGCGGACCTCCTTGCGCCGGAGCCGGCCGCTCGCGAAAGAGATCCGCTCTTCGAAAGGGATGCCGACGACGACGAGCGCCCCGCCGGGCTTGAGCAGGGCCACGCCCTGGTCGAGGGCCGCCTGGTCGCCGCAGCACTCGAAGACGAGGTCGAGGCCGAGGGACTCCCGCTCGAGCACCGCGGCGACGACGTCCTCGCGGTCCGGGTTCCCGGTCCAGTCGGCCCCGGCCGTACGGGCCGCCTTCTCCCGGGCCTCGACCTTCTCGGTCGCGTAGAGGGCGCCGCACCCGTCCGCCTTGAGGGCCATGACCGCGCACAGCCCGATCGGGCCCGTCCCGAGGACCGCCGCCGTCTTGCCGCGGACCGAGCCGGCCAGGCCGGAGGCGTAGAGGGCGATCGAGAGGGGCTCGGCCAGGGCGCCCTGGACGGCGGTCATCCGGCCCGGCAGGGGGACGCAGTTGCGCTCCGGCGCCAGGGCGAACTCGGCCATGCCGCCCGTCAGCTCGCCGTAGTGGCCGAGGAAGAGCTGCCTGCGGCAGGTGTGGGGACGTCCCGTCCGGCACTGGTCGCAGACGCCGCAGGAGACGGCCGGCTCGACGACGACCGGGTCGCCCGGCTTGACCCGCGTGACCCCCCGGCCGACGTCCGCGACGACGCCCGCGCACTCGTGCCCGGGAATGAAGGGATACTTGACCGCATCGCCGCCGACCGCGTCCGAGAGATAGTAGTGGAGGTCGCTGCCGCAGACGCCGACGGCCTGGCTGCGTATGAGGACGTCGTCCTCCCGGGCGAGGCGCGGCGTCGGGACCTCGCGGACCTCGATCGCCCGGACGCCGGTCAGGAAGGCGGCTCTCATCTCGAACCGCCTCAGAACGGGTTCTCGGTCGGGTAGAGCATGCCGGCCGGGCGGTTGAAGGCGACGTCCTCGACGCCGAGCATGCGCAGGGCCGCCCAGAGCGTCTTCCCGGCGGGGGCGAAGGCGACGGCCGTGTGGTGGGGGAAGCGCTTCTCGACCAGGACGTGGCGGTAGAACCGGCCCATCTCCC
This sequence comes from uncultured Eubacteriales bacterium, assembly GCA_964517245.1. Lineage (GTDB taxonomy): Bacteria > Acidobacteriota > Aminicenantia > Aminicenantales > Saccharicenantaceae > RBG-16-66-30. Next base: position 7,487 of record CAZFBC010000113.1, read on the forward strand.
TGATGCCGATGACGCCGATGCCGCCGAACGACTTCGGGTCGACGTCGAGGACCTCGCCCTCGGCCACATAGGACCGCAGGGCCGTGTCGGCCGTCGATTGGAGCCGGAAGATGGTGACGCCGCCCGGCCGGATGCGGCCCTCGAGCGTGCCCCGGGTGATGTCCGGCTCCTTCCCGGGCTCCTGGAGGCGGTGCATGATGAGCTGGTAGCGCATGGCCGGGTCGAGCATGCACGGGGCCGGCGTGTTGCCGCAGTGGAAGCCCATGAAGAGGTCCGTGGGCTTGTAGCCCTTGAGAGCCTTCCTGGCCCCGGCGATCATGTCGTAGGGGACGGTGTTGTTGATGTCGAGGATGGTCGCCGGCAGCTCCGTCGCGCAGGTCGCGATGTACTCGCTGAGGGCGCCGTAGATGTCGACCTCGCAGGCGACCGGGATGCCCCGCGCCGCCAGCCGCGAGTTGACGTAGCAGGGGACGAAGCCGAAATAGCTCTCGAAGGCCGGCCAGCACTTGTCGGCGAAGACGCCGTAGCGCGACGCCCCGAGGTTGGCCTCCATGAACTTGAGCAGGGCGACCTCGAACCGGGCCAGCTTGAGGAGAAGGTCGGGATAAGTGTTGCCCGCGCCGAGCTCCCTGGCCATGTCGGCGGCGACGGTCTTGACCTTCGGGTCGCCCTCGGCCTTGCGGAAGATGTCGTAGAGGTCGAGCTCGCTGTTCTCCATGA
>CAZFBC010000114.1:0-8138 GCA_964517245.1 uncultured Eubacteriales bacterium
TGACGGATTCCGACTGATTTTATGCCGACCCTGTTCCGGGGGCCGAACCCTATCAGCCGGATTCCTTGTGGACCATCCTGGAATGGGGTTCGGAAGACAAGGGAGGCGCGCCCCCCTCCGTCCTGGGTTACGTCGTCTATCTCCGGGGCCGGGCCCGGGTCGACAGGGTCGAGTCCGGCCGGGCGGTGATGCGGATCGAAAAATCCTGCTCCCTCATCCAGGCGGGCCAATTTCTGGTTCCCTACCGGAAGGGCGAGGTCCTGGTCGGAGCCGAAGAGGAATACCGGGTCCCGTTCCAATCGGACGGCGCTCCGACCGGGCGGATTGTCTTCATGGAGAGAGAGGCCATGCAGCTCGCCGCCCGCGGCCATTGGGCCGTGATCGATATCGGGGAGGATCAAGGCTTGGAGATCGGCCGGCAGCTGACCGTCTTCCATCGCGAAGGGAAGCAAAGCCCGGTCGCCGTCGCCAATGCCGTCGTGGTCTGGATGGGCCCTCGCTGGGCCACGATCAAGATCCTCAATGCCGATGATGCGGTCCGGATCGGCGACTGGGCCCAGACCAAACCGAAGGGATGAGTTTGACAGGATAGAGCCTTTCTGGTAGTTTATCGTCCTGCCCGCCGGGTTGCGACTCCCGGCCGGCCGCCGTTGGGCGGGCGTAGTTCAGTGGTAGAACGTCTGCTTGCCATGCAGAAGGTCGTGGGTTCAAGTCCCATCGCCCGCTCCAGACAACCGTTCGACCTCATGAAGATCCTGGCGCGGTACCCAAGCGGCTAAGGGAGAGGTCTGCAAAACCTTTATTCGTCGGTTCGAGTCCGACCCGCGCCTCCATTTTTCCCCTCCCCCCGGCCGGCCGCCGCCCCGCGTTGACACCCCGCCTCGCGCCGGTATATAGTCGGGTCGACCCGGGAGAGGAGGGCCCCATGGACGTCGTTCGAAGGGTTCAAGCCGTCCTCTTCCGCCCGAAGCGGGAATGGGCCCGCATCAAGGCCGAGCCGGCGACCGTGGCCGGCCTCTTCGTCCCCTACGTCCTGGTCCTGGCGGCCGTTTCGCCGGCGGCCAAGTTCGCGGGGCGGATGATCTTCCGCGCGGAGATCCCGTTCGCGCGCGTTCCGGTCTGGAGCGTCGGCCGGGCGTTGAGCAACGCCCTGCTCTCCTACGCGCTCTCCCTCGCGCTGGTCTATCTCTTCGGGGTCATCGTCAACGCCCTGGCGCAGAGCTTCTCGTCCAAGCAGAGCCTGACGTCCTCCATGAAGCTGGCCGTCTACAGCATGACGCCCGTCTGGCTGGCCGGGGTCCTCGCCGTCGTCCCCGAGCTCGGCGACGCGGCCCTGCTGGCGGGGCTCTACGGGGCGTATCTCTTCCACGCGGGCCTGCGCGCGTCCGTGCTCGACACGCCCAGGAACAGGGTCCTGCCCTTTTTCATCGTCGCCGTCGTCGCGATCGCGGCCCTGTTCGCCGTGTTCGGGCTGATCCTCTGGGTGCTGTACTTCAGGCGGATGGCCTAGGCCTCCCGGTCGAGCTCCTCGACGATCCTGAGGAAGGCCTCGTTCGGCGAGGGCGCGCCCGTGACGGGCCGCCCGATGACGAGAAAATCCGCTCCCCCGGCCACGGCCTCGGCCGGGGTCATGATCCTCTTCTGGTCCTGGGCGGCCGCCCAGACCGGCCGGATGCCGGGCGTGACGATGACGAGGTCCCGGCCGAACTCCTTGCGCAGCGCCTCGATCTCCCGGGGCGAGCAGACGACGCCGTCCAGGCCCGCGGCCTTGGCCAGGCCGGCCAGGCGCAGGACCTGGGAAGCGACGTCCGGTCCCATCCCGACCTCCTCGAGGTCGGCGCCCTTGAGGCTGGTGAGCACGGTGACCCCGAGCAGGACGGGCCTCGGGCCCGGCCCGGCCGCGGCCCGGGCCGATTCGGCCGCCCGGGCCATCATCTCCCGGCCCCCCGCGGCGTGGATGGTCATCATCTGGACGCCGTGCCCGACGGCCGAGCGGACCGCCCCGGCCACGGTGTTGGGGATGTCATGGAGCTTGAGGTCGAGGAAGATGTCCTTGCGCAGGGCCTTGAGCTTGCGGAAGAGGGCCGGGCCCTCGGCCGTGAAGAGCTCCAGCCCGAGCTTGAACGTCCGGGCGTCCTTGAGCCGGCCGACGAGGGCGAGGCCCTCCTCCTCGGTCTGGACGTCCAGGGCGATGATGATGCGGTCGGCGTTGGACGGGGTCATGGAAGGGTCCTTTCTCGCGTTCAGGATGTCCGGAGCGTCCCGACGAGGTCCCGGACGGCCGCGACGCCGCGGGACTCGCACCAGCGCTCCATCTCGGCGACGATGCGGAGGGCGGCGTCGGGGTCGACGAAGCTGGCCGTCCCGACCTCGACCGCGGCCGCGCCGGCGACCAGGAACTCCAGGGCGTCCGTCCCGGTCATGATGCCGCCCATGCCGACGACCGGCACGCGGACCCGCGAGGCCACCTGGTGGACCATGCGCAGGGCGATCGGCTTGATGGCCGGGCCGCTCAGCCCGCCGTAGACGTTGCCGAGCCGCGGCCGCCGCGTCTCCAGGTCGACGGCCAGGGCCAGGAAGGTGTTGACGAGGGCGACGGCGTCGGTCCCGGCCTCCTCGGCCGCCAGGGCGATCTCGACGATGCTCGTGACGTTCGGCGACAGCTTGGTGATGACGGGCCGCCGGCTCGCGGACTTGATCCTCTTGACCAGGTCGAAGGTCGTCCGGGGCGACAGCGCCGGGCAGGCCCCTTCCTTCTTGACGTTGGGGCAGGAGATGTTGAGCTCGTAGGCGGCGATGCCCTCCTGCTGGTCGAGGTACTCGACGACGGCGGCGTACTCGTCGTCGTCCGCGCCGCAGACGTTGACGACGACGGCCGTCCCGAGGCCGCGCAGCCGCGGCAGGACCTTCTCGGCGAAGGCCTCGACGCCGACGCCCTGGAGGCCGATGGCGTTGATGAGGCCGCCGGCCGTCTCGGCCAGCCGGGGCGGGGGGTTGCCCTCCCGCGGCTTGAAGTAGAGCCCCTTGACGACGAAGCCGCCGAGCTTCTCGAGGTCGAGGTAGGGCCCGAACTCGAGGCCGTAGCCGAAGGTGCCGCTGGCGGCCAGGACGGGGTTGCGGAGCTTCAGGAAGCCCAGGTCCGCGGTGAGGTCGACGCCCTTCGCCGTCACGGCCACAGGATGCGCTCCCCGGGAAAGACGGGCCCCTCTTCGCAGATCTTCGTCCAGCCGCCCCCCCCGTTGTCCCGGATGCGGTGGACGCACCCCCAGCACGCGCCGATGCCGCAGCCCATGATCGACTCGAGGGAGAACTCGGCCGGGACGCCGTGGGCCGCCGCGATCGCGGCCAGCGCCTTCATCATGGGGTCCGGGCCGCAGGCGTAGATCTTTTCCGGCTTCGGCCCCCCCATCTCCCGGTCGACCAGGGCCGTGACCAGGCCGGCGAAGCCGAAGCTGCCGTCGTCGGTCGAGCAGAGGACCTCGCAGCCGGCCTTTTCGAGCTTCTCCCGGAGAGGGATGTCGGCGGCGGTCCGGCCCCCGTAGAAGACCCGGACCCGGGCTCCCGCGGCGGCGAGCTCCCGGGCCAGGAAGTGGAGCGGGGCGATGCCGCGGCCCCCGCCGACGAGGAAGGCGCTCGTCCCCTTCGTCGTCCCGGACACGGTGAAGCCCCTGCCGAGGGGCCCGAGGATGTCGAGCGCGTCGCCGGGCCTCTTGCGCGACAGGATCTCCGTACCGGCCCCGGCTACCTTGAAGAAGAGCTCGATGCCGTCCGGCCGGGCGTCGTGGACGCCGAGGGGGCGCCGGAGGAGCGGGAACGTGCCCTCGGCCACCTTGACCATGACGAACTGCCCCGGCCGGGCCGCGCGCCCGATCTCCGGGGTTTCGACGGTCAGGTTGAAATGATCGCCCCAGCGACGGACGTCGCGGAGGCGGGCGTTGCGGTCGATGGCCATGGCGGTGAGGTGGCTCGTTCCGCCCCTAAACTAGCAGAAACGCGGGCCGGTTGGCAACCGGAACGTTGGCCGGGCCGGCGGCCCGCCGGCTTGACGGCGGCCGGGGCAATCGCATATAAATGGCTGGCGATGAGAACCCCCCGTGCCGCGCTGCTGGCCGCGGTCTCCTGCCTGGCCCTGGCGCTCCCGGCCCTGTCCCAGGACTCCCATTACTGGACGCACCAGTACGGGACCCGGGCCACCCTGCTCGGCGGCGCGGTCATCGGCAGCGTCCTCGACCTCAGCGGCACCTACTACAATCCGGGCGGGGTGAGCCTCATCGAAAAGCCGGACACGCTGCTGGCCGCCAAGGTCTTCCAGCTGCCCCGGGTCACGCTGGCCGGCGGCGACGCCCAGGCCGTTTCCCTCAACATGCGCGAGCCGGGACCGGCCCCGGCTCTCATCGCCGGGACGCTCCGCCTCAGGGGCCTCCCCAAGCACTGGTTCGGCTATTCCTACCTCTCCCGCCAGCAGGTCAGACTGGGCGTCTCGGTGTCCTCGACGGGCGTCCGGGACATCCTGCCCGACGTTCCCGGAGGCGAGGACTACGTCACCCAGTTCCGGGTCGACGAAAGGGTCAACGAGCACTGGTTCGGCCTGACCTGGTCCTACAGGGTCTCCGCGAACCTGGGGATCGGGGTCACCCAGTACCTCGCCGTCCGGCAGCACCGGGCCCAGGTCCAGGAGCTCGTCGAGGCGCTCGACGAGCAGACCGGGCTGGCCATGGCCTTGGGCTCCCGGCAATACGGCTACATGCATTTCAGGACCCTCTGGAAGATCGGCCTGGCCTGCGATCTCGAGCGCGTCACTCTGGGATTGACGGCGACCACGCCGGGCCTGGCCCTCGGCGGCTCGGGCCTGACCGGCGTCAACGCCTCCCTGGTCGCCCTGGACATGGACGGCGACGGCGACGGCGACGATTTTCTGGCCGCCGACTACCAGGACGGCCTGGCCGCGGCCTACCGGACGCCCTTTTCGCTCGCGGCCGGGGTGACCTTCAAGATCCAAAAGGTCCGCCTCTACGGGAGCGCGGAGTGGTTCGCCGGGGTCAAGCCCTACACCGTCCTCGACGCGGCCGGTTTCCCGGCCCAGTCGACCGGCGAGCCGCTGTCGTCCGACGTCACCCAGGAGCTCGCGCCCGTGCTCAACGCGGGCCTCGGCCTGGAGTGGTTCTATTCGGCCCGTTTCAAGGGCTACGCCAGCTTCACCACGGACTACTCGGCCAGGGAGCCGGGGACGGCGACGAACCTCTCCATCACCGACTGGGACATCCATCACCTCGCCGTCGGCGCCGAGTTCTTCGTCAGGAAATGGGCCCTGACGGCGGGCCTCGGCTTCTCCTTCGGCGACCGGGAGATCGGCACCCGCCCGGACATCCTCGACCGCGTCGGGGCCGAAGACATGTGGGACCCCTTCGACAGCCTGAAGTTCCGCTACGCCGCCTACCGGCTGGTCGTCGGCTTCGCCATCTGAAAGTCCCGTTGCGGAGGACGCCGCATTTTTCCTATAATAGGCCCTCACGCTCCGAACCCGTCTCCAGGGAGGGCCCGTCCATGAAGATATCCCGTCGCGGACAGGACATCCAGGCGTCCCCGATCCGCAAGCTGAAGCCCTTCGCCGACCAGGCCAAGGCCAGGGGGGTCAAGGTCTTCCACCTCAACATCGGCGACCCCGACATCCCCGCGCCGGGGCCGGTCATGGACACCTTCCACAACTGGAGCCAGCCCGTCCTGGGCTACGGCCCGGCCCAGGGGTTCCTCGAGCTCCGCGAGGCCGTCACCCGCTACTTCGCCAAGTACGGCATCCCGCTCGGCCCCGACGAGGTCCTCATCACCACGGGCGGGTCGGAGGCCATCCACTTCACCTTCTCGGTCATCGGCGACGTCGGCGACGAGGTCGTCATCCCCGAGCCCTACTACACGAACTACAACGGCTACGCCGCCTTCGCCGGCCTGAAGATCGTGCCCCTGCCGCTCTCGGTCGAGGACGGGTTCCGGCTGCCTCCCGCCGAGGCCATCGAGGCCAAGATCACGCCCCGGACCAAGGCCATCCTCCTCTGCTCCCCGAACAACCCGACCGGGACGGTCTACACGCCCGAGGAGCTCGACCGCGTCGTCGCCCTGGTCAGGAAGCACGACCTCTTCCTCGTCGGCGACGAGGTCTACAAGGAGTTCGTCTACGACGGCCTCAAGCACAAGAGCGTCCTCGAGTACGACGACATCCGGGAGAGGGTCGTCGTCGTCGACAGCATCTCCAAGCGCTTCAGCTGCTGCGGCGCCCGGATCGGCATGATCGTCACCCGCAACAAGGAGGTCTACGCCGCGGCGCTCAAGTTCGCCCAGGCCCGGCTCTGCCCGCCGTCGGTCGAGCAGATGGCCGCGCTGGCCGCCTACAACATGCCCATGGACTACTTCGCGGGCGTCCGGGCCGAGTACGACAAGCGGCGCAACATCCTCTACGACGGGCTCAAGGACATCCCCGGGATCGTCATCCGCAAGCCCCAGGGCGCCTTCTACGTCATCGTCCGCCTGCCGGTCAAGGACGTCGAGCACTTCGCCGTCTGGCTGCTCTCGGACTTCTCGCTCGACGGCCAGACGGTCATGATCGCCCCGGCCCCGGGCTTCTACTCGACCCCGAGCCTGGGGACCGACGAGGCCCGGATCGCCTACGTCGTCAACGAGCACGACCTCCGCGAGGCCGTCCGCGTCTTCAAGGCCGGCCTGGCGAAGTACCTGGCCGTCCACGGCTGAAGGCGGGCGCGGCCGTGAGCGAAGCCCGGAAGGCCCTGACGCAGGCGCTGGCCCTGGCGGCCCTGAGCGTCGTCGTCGGCGCGGCCGTCCAGTTCCCCCTGGTCGGGCGCTTTCTCGCCGGCGAGTTCCGGGACTCGTTCTTCCGGGCGGCCGATTACCCGGGCATCCGCATGATCGCCCTGGCGGAGGCCGAGGACCTCTGGGCCTCCGGGACGGCGGTCGTCCTGGACGCCCGGGCGGAGACGTTCTTCGGTCGGGGGCGCGTGCCCGGGGCCCGGAACGTCCCGGCCGAGGAGGACGGCACGGCCCTGCCGGACGGCGTCCTGGCCCTCCCCAGGGACCGGACCCTCGTCGTCTACTGCGAGGGAGGGGACTGCCTGTCGAGCCTGGCCCTGGCCAAGAGGCTCCACGACGCGGGCTTCCGCGACATCCGCGTCTTCGGCGGCGGCTGGGAGGAATGGCGGGGGGCCGGGCTGCCCGAGGAGGGGGATCGTGATCAGGAATAAGGCCGTCCTGGTCGCCTTCCGGATCGTCCTCGGCGGCCTGTTCGTCTACGCCGGCGCGGTCAAGATCGCCGACCCGCTCGACTTCGCCCAGGACATCCGCAACTACCGGCTGGTCGGCCAGGCGCTCTCGTTCGTCGCGGCGGTCGTCCTGCCCTGGCTCGAGGTCCTGGCCGGCGCCTTCCTCGTCGCCGGGATCTGGAAGCGCGGCGCCGCGCTGGTCATCTCGGGCCTCCTGGTCTTCTTCATCGTCCTGACCCTCGTGACCATGGCCCGCGGCATCGACGTCGACTGCGGCTGTTTCGGCTCGCTCAGCCGCAAGTCGGGCTGGGGCGTCGTCCTCGAGGACCTGGGGATGCTCTACCTCGGCCTCTGCCTGCTCCTTGTTCCCCCGAAACAATAGGTTCTTCTCCGGTTTGAATTCGAGCCGTTATCCGTGTATATTTTGTCGGATAACCCAGACATCAGGAGAATACCAATGGCCAAGAAATACGTCTATTTCTTCGGGGCCGGCGCCGCCGAAGGCAACATGAAGATGAAGGAGGTCCTGGGCGGCAAGGGCGCCAACCTGGCCGAGATGGCCGGCATCGGCCTGCCCGTCCCCCCGGGCTTCACCGTCTCGACCGAGGTCTGCGCCCTCTACTATAAGAACCGGAAGAGGATCCCCGAAGCCGTCCGGCTCGAGGTCGAGAAGAACCTCCGGCGGCTCGAGAAGGCGGTCGGGCAGTCGTTCGGCGACTCCCGGAACCCGCTGCTCGTCTCCGTCCGCTCGGGCGCCCGGGCCTCGATGCCGGGCATGATGGACACCATCCTCAACCTCGGCCTCAACGACCGGACGGCCGCGGCCCTGATCGCCAAGACCGGGAACAAGCGCTTCGTCTACGACTGCTACCG
>CAZFBC010000115.1:0-7905 GCA_964517245.1 uncultured Eubacteriales bacterium
TTCCTGTCCCTGAGCTCGACGGGCAGGCGGTGTTCCCGGACGTGGTCGTAGCACCGCAGGGCGGCGAACCTCAGCATGGCCGCCGGCAGCCCGACCGAGGTGAAGCCGGGGTGGCCCGTGGCCGGGAACGGCCCGCCGTGGTTCATGGCCGGGGAGACGGCGACGCCGGTCGGCATCCGGTCGTTGAGAAGGCGCCCGACCTTGATCCGCAGGACGGGCTCGAGCGCGGCGTAGTCCCGGTCGTCCCGCCCGTCGGCGTGGCTGTAGACCGATCCGGTGAGCTGGCCCTCGAGCCGGGCCGCGATCCCGGCCATCTCGTCCCTGTCCGCGGCCAGGACGACGACCGAGAGCGCTCCGAAGGACTCGATTTGGAAGGCGGCGGGGTCCTCGAGGAACCGCGCTCCGGTGATCAGGAAAAGCGCCGGGGGGAACCTGAAACCGGGTCCCTCCGGTTCTCCGCCTCCGGCCAGCCGCTCGGCCCCGGCGGCCGCGAGGCGGTCCGCCGCCCGCCGCAGCCCGTCGAGGACGCTGGAGGAGAGAAGGACCGCCGGCTCCGCCCGCTCGAAGGCCGCCTTGACCGCCGCGACGAAGGCCCGGCCTGCGCCGCCGTCGGGAACGATCGCGAGACCCGGCTTGGTGCACATCTGGCCCGCGGCCGTCGTGCAGGACCGGAAGAGCTCGGCGGCGATCGCTTCGCCCCGCTCCTCCAGGGCGCCGGGCAGGACGAAGACGGGATTGGCGCTCGACATCTCCGCGTAGACGGGCTTTCCGGCGCGGTCGGCGGCCTCCTTGAGGGCCAGGCCCGCCGGCCGGCTGCCTGTGAACGCCGTCGCCCCGACGTCTGGGTGGGCGACGAGGCGCAGGCCGTCCCCGGACGCGAAGTGGAATAGCAGCTGGACGGAGGCCCGCGGCAGGCCGGCCGCCGCGACGGCCTCACGGGCCGCCCCCGCCAGGATGGCCGTCGTTCCCGGGTGGCCGGGATGGGACTTGGCCAGGACGGGGTTGCCGGCGGCCAGCGCCGCCGCGAAGTCGCCCCCGCCGACCGCGTTGTACGCGAAGGGGAAGTTGTTGGGACCCATGACGACCACGGGACCGCCGAGCGGCCCGTACATGGAGCGGAGGCCGGCCTTGGTGTCGATCGTCGCCCGGCACCAGGACCGCTCGCGGCAGGCCGCGGCGGACTGCCGGAGCTGGTCGAGCATCCGGGGCAGCTCGACCGAGCCCAGGCGGGGCTCGGCCGGGAGGGCGGTCTCGGAGTGGGCCGCGGCGACCAGCTCGTCTTTCCGACCCATGATCAGGCCGGCGAAGATATCGAGGAACCGGGCCGCGGGCCCGGGACCGAGCGCGGCCATCTCGCCGGCCGCCCTTGCGCCGGCCTCGACCGCGCCGGCGATCTCGGACCAGGGGGAGACGGGGTACTCCCCGGGGAGAAGAGCGCCGGTCGCCGGGTCGACGGCCCGGAACGCGGTTTCCCCCCGGGACGGCCGCCAGCTCCCGTCGACGAGGACGGGATGGACCTTGACCACCTCAGCCTCCCGAATAGATCGGCGAGATGACGACCCGGTCGCCCTCGGCGAGGGCCTCGCCGGGCACGACGGCCCGGCCGTTGCGCGTGACGATCTTGGGGCGCGTCCGGTCGACGCTGACCAGGCCGATGAGGTCGTCGGCGGTCGTCCCGTCGGGGACGTCCAGCTGCTTCTCGCTGAAGCCGAAGATCTGGATGAACGGCCCGATCAGCTTGACGGTGATCTTCACTCGAGCGATCCGAACTTTTCCGCGGCCCGGCCCTCCGTGTCGAGCCCGAGCCGGGCCAGGGTGGCCTTCGTCGGGATGCCCCGCCGGTCGTAGCCGCGCAGGTCGTAGTAGTGCTGGAGCAGCCCGTCGTACTTGTCGTAGTCGAGGACCTTGCCGGCGATGGGGCCCTCGGTGTCGGCGTTGGTCGGGTCGAACCAGACGGCCGGCGGATAGTCGGCCTTCCGGTCGGTCTGCGGGTACTCGCGCAGCCAGAAGAGCTTGATCATCGCGTAGATCCTGTCCGAGACCCTCCAGAAGTCGTCGAGCGTCCAGTCGAGCCCGCTGACGAGCTTGAAATACTCCGTGTAGTGCTCGAGGGGCCAGCCGACCTCGATCCAGGGGAAACGGCAGGAGACGATGTACTCGAAGAGTCCGCCTCGGATCCTCTGGAGGTCGATGACCTTCTGGGCCTTCTCCGGGCCGTACGACTCGCGCACGGACTGCTTGAGCTCGAAGGTGATGACCCAGGACTCCTTGTGGTGGGCGCCGATGGGGCTGACCCCGAAGGCCAGGGCCATGCCGGGGATGAACTTGCAGTTGTAGGCGGCGACCTCGAGGCCCTTGACCTGCATGGCGTAGGCCTCGGAGTCGTGGCCGAACTTGCGGGCGGCCCGCAGGGAGCCCTCGGCTAGGAGGTCGCCGATCTCGCCCTCGCGCCGGGCGATCCGGCCCAGGAGCGTTTTGGCGCCCTCGGCGTCGCCGAACTTGAAGTCGCCGGCCGCGGCCCCGTGGTCGATGGCGTCGGCGTAGAAGCTCAGGACGCAGCCGCCCGACATCGTGTCGATGCCGTAGTCGTCGCAGAGGTAGTTGAGCGAGCCGACCTGGTCCAGGTCGAAGATCTCCAGGTTGGGGCCGAGGAGGCCGATGTTCTCGTAATCGAGCTCGGACTCGCGGCCTTCGCGGTCGTGGATGGTGATGCCGCAGCGCATGGTGCAGTTCGGGCAGCCGTAGGTGGCGATCCGGGCGTTGTTGAGGCGCTCGCCGTCGACCTTCCAGGCGTCGGGGTGGTGGGTCTTGCGGAAGTTGCGGACGGGGAGGGCGGCCACCTCGTTGCACCAGGCCAGGACGCCGTTGGTGCTCTGGATGGACCAGCCGGTCTCCTTGTCGATGCGGTGGACCTCGCGGAGGTCGTCCTGGCCGACCTTCTTCATGCCCGCCGGGTCGGCCTGGGGGATGGGCTTCGTGCCCTTGACGACGATGGCCTTGAGGAGCTTGGAGCCCATGACCGCGCCCATGCCCGTCCGGCCTCCGGCCCGGCCCTCGAGGCTGCGGACGACGGCGTAGCGGACCATGTTCTCGCCGGCCTGGCCGATGTTGAGGACGCCGACGCCCTTGCCGTACTTGGCGTAGATCCAGTCGTTCGTGGCGTAGGTCCCCAGGCCCCAGACCTCGTCGGCCGGCAGGAACTCGACCTTGTCGTCCTCGATCGAGAGCATGGTCGGGCCAGCGGCCTTGCCCTCGACGATGAGGGCGTCGTAGCCGGCCTTGCGGAGCTGCTCGGCGACGCGCGTGCCCAGGTTCCCGTCGCCGTAGCCGCCGGTCATGGGCGATTTCCCGGCGACGACCGCTTTCCCCGTGTTGGGGGCCGGGATGCCGGCGATAGGCCCGAGGGCGACGATGAACTTGTTGTCGGGGCCGAGGGGGTCGGTCCCCGGGGCCAGCTCGTCGAAGAGGATCTTGACGGCGAAGCCGCGCCCGCCGACCCACTTGCGGGCGAATTCGTCCGTAAACGACTCTTTCTTATAGGTCTTCGCGGTCAGGTTGACTCTCAGGATATGGCCGGTCCAACCGTTCATGATGGCGTCCTCCGAATGACGGTAAAAATCCACCCTCATCCTATTCGGGCGGGCCGCTCCAGTCAAGACGGAAGTGGGCGGAACGGCCCAATTTGACGTATAATAAGGTGACGGAGGCCGTGAAGCCTCCCTCAGAGAGGAGAATCGGCATGGCGAAAAGGCTCTACCGTTCGGCCAGCCAGAAGATGCTCGGTGGCGTCTGCGGCGGTCTGGCCGAATATTTCGACATCGACGTCTCGATCGTCCGGCTGCTCCTGGTCGGCCTGGCGCTCGTCACGGCGCTCTTTCCCATGACCTTCTTTTACATCATCGCCTGGATCGTGGTGCCGCAGGATTTCCCCAAGCCCCAGTCCTAACGGAGGAGCCGCGCCTCCGGGGCCGGACCGGCCGTTGACTTACAGTCAGAGTTCGGCTATAAACTAATCGTCTTTCACCATGGGCATGAAGAGCGCGCTCGAGATCCCGTTCAAGCACATCGCCGTCGAGGGCGTCTTCCGGTCGAAGAAGACCCAGCTGGCCAACGTCCTGGCCCAGAGGATCGGGGGCAAGGTCGTCCTCGACAACGTCGGCAACCCCTACCTCAAGGACTTCTACAACGAGAGGGAGGGCTCGGCCTTTCTGACCCAGCTCGTCTTCCTGGCCAACCGCTACAACCAGCAGGTCCGCCTCCTCCAGAGGGACCTCTTCGTCGACCGGATCATCTGCGATTACCTCTTCGAGAAGGACAAGATCTACGCCTACCAGACGCTCTCCGACGACGAGCTTCTGGTCTACGACAAGATCTACGGCATCCTCTCCGAAAGGGTGCCCAAGCCCGACCTTGTCATCTACCTCCAGATCTCGCTCGCGTCCCTGTCCCGGCGCATCGCCAAGGAGGGCGACGCCGTCGAGAAGAACATCTCCGAGAAGTATCTCGAGGACATCGTCGAGGCCTTCGACTACTTCTTCTTCAATTACCAGAGCGCGCCCCTGCTCGTCGTCAAGGCCGACGACATCGATTTCAGCCGCGAGGAGGACGTCCTCGACCTCCTCGACCAGCTCCGCGAGATGAAGAAGAGCTCGCTCTACTACGTCCCCCAGAGCTACGGGGGCAAGGGCCCGAAGAGAGGATAGTCCCGCGGACGCGGCCCGGAGGCGGGCGTGACCCGGCCCGGGACCGCCCGGCGCTCCGCGGAGGAACGCGGCTTGACCTCAATCCCGCGGCCAGGCGGGATGGGGAGAAAGGACGGACCATGGCCGATACCGCGGTCGACAAGATCACCATCCCCTCCCTCCAGGCCCGCAAGGCCGCCGGTCCCAGGATCGTCTGCCTGACGGCCTACGACCACCCGACGGCGAGGATCCTGGACGAGGCCGGCGTCGACCTCATCCTGGTCGGCGACTCCCTGGGCATGGCCGTCCTCGGCTACGAGACGACCGTGCCCGTGACCATGGACGAGATGGTCCACCACACCAAGGCCGTGACCCGGGCGGTCCGGCGGGCCCTGGTCGTCGGCGACATGCCCTATTTCTCGTTCCACCTCGGCCCCGACGAGACGATCCGCAACGCCTCCCGCTTCCTCAAGGAGGCCGGCGCCGCCGCCGTCAAGATCGAGGGCGCCACCGGGAAGCGCGTCAAGCTGGTCGCGGCCATGGTCGAGGCCGAGATCCCGGTCATGGGGCACGTCGGGTTGACCCCCCAATCCATCCACAGCCTGGGCCGCTACAGGGTCAAGGGCAAGGCCGCCGGGGAGGCCCGGCGCATCGTCGAGGACGCCCTCGCCCTGGAGGCGGCCGGCGCTTTCGCCGTGGTCCTCGAGTCCGTGCCCGTCGAGGTCGGCGCGGCGGTCACCCGGGCCCTCAAGGTCCCGACGATCGGCATCGGGGCCGGTCCGGCCTGCGACGGCCAGATCCTGGTCCTCCACGACATGGTGGGCTTCGCGACGGGATACATGCCCAGGTTCGTCAGGCGCTACGCCGACGTCCACGGCGTCATGACCGCGGCCGTCCGGGCCTACGCCGGCGACGTGCAGGCGGGCCGCTTCCCGGACGACGCGACCTCTTACCACCTCAAGCCGGAGGTCGCCGCGGAGCTCGCGCCGAAGAAAGCGCGGGGCGCGAAGATGGCCGGGGCGAAGCGATGAAGGTCGTCGGGTCCGTCGCGGAGATGAAGGCCCTCGCCCGCGCCTGGAGGAGGGAGGGCCGGCGGATCGGGCTCGTCCCGACCATGGGCTACCTCCACGAGGGCCACCTCAGCCTCGTCCGGGGATCGCGAGAGCGGGTCGACGTCACCGTCGTCAGCATCTTCGTCAACCCGACCCAGTTCGGGCCCGGCGAGGACTTCGCCCGGTACCCGCGCGACCTGGCCAAGGATTCCGCCTACCTGGAGGAGGGCGGCGTTGACTGCCTGTTCCATCCCGAAGCCGCGGACGTCTATCCCGCCGGCTACCGCACGTTCGTCGAGGTCCGGGGCCTCGAGGACAGACTCTGCGGCAGGTCCCGGCCGGGCCACTTCCGGGGCGTGGCCACGGTCGTCCTCAAGCTCTTCGAGATCGTCCGCCCCGACCTGGCCTTCTTCGGCGCCAAGGACGCCCAGCAGGTCCTGATCATCCGCCGGCTGGCCGCCGACCTCGACCTCGACGTCGAGGTCGTGACCTGTCCCATCGTCCGCGAGCCCGACGGGCTGGCCCTGAGCTCCCGGAACGCCTATCTTTCCGCCGAGGAGAGGCGGGCCGCCCTGGCCCTGTCGGCCGGCCTGCGCCGGGCCGAGGGGGCGGTCGCGGCGGGGGAGAGGGACGCGGCCCGGCTGGTCGCCGGCATCAGGGCGGCCCTCGAGGCCGAGCCCCTGGTCCGCGTCGACTACGTCGAGGCCGTCGATCCCGGGACCCTTGAGCCGGTGGCCTCGATCGACGGCGACACGCTCGTCGCCCTGGCCGCGTTCGTCGGCAAGACCCGGCTCATCGACAACATCCGTCTTCACGCCTGAGGAGGAACGCCATGCTTCGAGCTTTTTTGCGCGCCAAGATCCACCGGGCCACGGTGACCCGGGTCGACGTCGGCTACGAGGGCAGCCTGTCCCTCGACGAGGACCTGCTCGCCGCGGCCGGGCTCCAGCCCTACGAGAGGATCGAGGTCTGGAACGTCACCAACGGCAAGCGCTTCACGACCTACCTCATCCGGGGGGAGAAGGGCGCCCGGCAGGTCGGCGTCTTCGGGGCCGCCGCCCACAAGGTCGCGGTGGGCGACATCGTCATCATCGCCGCCTACGGTTACATGGACGAGACCGAGATGGAGCATTTCACGCCGACGATCGTCCTCCTGGGCGAGGGGAACCGCGTCGCCGAGATCAAGTGAGGCGGCGAGGCCTGACCCCGAGGAGAGAAGCATGAAGGACATCCCCGTCGAGCGTTGGCATCGGGCGGCGGCGGCGAGGACTTCGCGCCGCGTCTTCGATGGCCGAGTGCCGGCCGGCGAGCTCCTCGCTCCCCTGGACGCCGTCTGCCGCGAGTTCAGGCCGTTCCCGGGCGCGCGGGCGGCGCTCGTGCGGGAATCGCCGGGACCGGTCTTCAAGGGCCTCGTCGGGGGATACGGAAGGATCAAGGGAGCGCCGCTCTACGCGGCTTTCATCGCCGACACGGGGGCCGCCCGTAGCCTTGAAGCCGCCGGCTACATCGGCGAAGCGGTCGTCCTCGAGGCCACGGCCCTCGGCCTCGGGACCTGCTGGGTCAGCGGATTTTTCCGTCCCGGGGCGGCCGCCGCGCACGTCTCCCTGAAGGACGGAGAGCGGATCCTGGCGGTGACGCCCGTCGGCTTCGCAGTGGAAGATCTGACCTTCGGTGAAAAGACGATGAAGGCTTTCGTCAAGTCGACCCGGCGCAAACCCGTCGACGAGCTCGTGCTCGAGGGGACGTTCGAGGAGTCGTGGCAGAGGGCGGCCGTCGAATCGGCCCGGCTCGCCCCGTCGGCGGTCAACCGCCAGCCCTGGAGGTTCCGCCTCGGGCCCGGCGCCGTTGACCTGAGCTTCGACGAGGCCGGTCCCGGCACCGTTGGGGCCAAGCGCCTGGACTGCGGCATCGCCATGCTCCACCTCGAGCTCGGGGCCCGGGCGGCCGGCGCCGACGGGAGCTGGGAATTCTCGGATGCGCCGGGCGTCGCCGTGTTCCGTTCGGCGTCTTCTCCGGCGGCGGCCGGGGGAAGTCGATGAAGCGGCCCGAGATCGTCGACCGTCTTGGGCGGAAGCTCGACGCCTGGCTCGTGGATACGCGCGCCCATAAACGCCCTCGGTGACAAGGAGGCCCTATGTCCAAAGCCGCTCTCGCGCTGTCCGTCATGACGG
>CAZFBC010000116.1:0-7875 GCA_964517245.1 uncultured Eubacteriales bacterium
CGGAGGATCTCGCCCATCCACTGCGAGTCGCGCCGGGCGAGGTAGTCGTTCACCGTGACGAGGTGGCAGCCCTTGCCGGAGAGGGCGTTGAGGTAGAGGGGCAGCGTGGCCGTCAGGGTCTTGCCCTCGCCCGTCTTCATCTCGGCGATCCGGCCCTGGTGCAGGACGACGCCGCCGACGAGCTGGACGTCGAAGTGGCGCATCCGCGTCGTCCGGCGGGAGGCCTCGCGGACGACGGCGAAGGCCTCGGGCAGGATGTCGTCGAGGGAGGCGCCCCGGGCCAGCTTCTCCTTGAACTCGGCCGTCTTGCCGCGGAGCTCCCCGTCGGTCAGGGGCTGGATGCGCGGCTCGAGCTCGTTGACGAGGGAGACGAGCGGCCGGATCCTCTTGAGGGTGCGGTCGTTATCGGTGCCGAAGAGCTTTCGGTAAATCCACTTGTACATTTACCATTATTTAACAGAAAGCCCCCGGGAAGTCAATTTGACACGGCGGGGCCTTCGGGCTTAGACTCGGCCTGGACGCGGAGCCCCTCGCCGGGGCAGGGGGAAACCATGAAAAGAGCGGTGTTCGTCATCCTGGCCATGGCCTGCCTGGGCGCCGGGAGCGGCCTTTTCGGCCAGCTCACCGAGGCCGACCGGGCCGAGTACGACCGGTGGGAGGAGTTCCTCAGGACGGCCCGGGTCGTCGCCGAGGGCCAGCTCGAAAGGAGCGAGGGCGTGACCGAGCCGTGGGTCCTGACGCTCGAGAAGGACGGCGTCGAGCGCAAGGCCCTGTGGAAGAACGTCCTGGGCGAGAGGGTCGGAGGCTACAAGGAGACCTGGAAAGGGGAGATCGCCGCCTACCGGCTGAGCCGGCACCTGGGGCTCCACATGATCCCGCCCACGGTCGAGCGGGAGTTCCGCGGCAGCCGGGGCTCCTGCCAGCTCTGGTTCGACGCCTGGATCACCATGGCCGAGGTCCGGACCAAGAAGCTCATGCCGCCGGGCCCCAAGGTCGCCCCGTTCTACCGCCGCCTGTACCTCCACCGGGCCTTCGACAACCTGGTCTACAACATCGACCGGCACCTGCGCAACTACCTCATCATGGACGACTGGCGGATGATCCTCATCGACCATTCCCGGACGTTCCTGACGACGAAGAAGGCGAAGGCGGAGCTGATCTACGACGAGCGCAGCAAGGAGGGGGCGAACTTCATCATGGCCGAGCTGCCGCGCGCGTACGTCGAGGCGATGAAGGCCCTGACCCCCGAAACCGTCCGCGCCGTCGTCGGCGAATACCTCACCGACGAGGAGGTCGCGGCGACCCTGGCCCGCCGCGACCTGATCGTCGCCTGGCTCGACCGGCGCATCGCCGCGCTCGGCGAGCCGAAGGTCCTCTACTGAGCGGTCCCGGTCACCGCCGGCCCGTGAGCTCGTCGACGAGCGGCTGGGCGCCGTAGACCTTGAGCAGGGCCTCGACGATGCCCTTGGCGTCGACCATGACCGACCGGGCGACGGCGTCGTCGTAGACGAACCGGGTCGGCAGGGACTGGATGTTGCCGTCGAAGAGGACGCCGACGAACTCGCCCTTCCTGTTGACGAGCGGCGAGCCCGAGTTGCCGCCGATCGAATCGGCCGTGGAGACGAAGTTGAGCGGCGTCGACATCCGGACCGCGGCCCTCTTCGTCAGGAAGCTCGGGGGCAGCTCGTAGGGGTCCTTGTTCCCGGCCGTGTCCGACTTCTCGTAGAGGCCGGCGAAGGTCGTCCGGAACGGGACCTTCCGGCCGTTCTCGACGTAGCCCCTGACCGCGCCGAAGCTGAGGCGCAGGGTCCCGGTCGCGTCGGGCGGGATCGAGGTCCCTTTCAGCTTGAACATGACCGCGGCGATGCGGGCGCCGTTGCGCGTCTCGACGGCCTCGACCTGCTTCTCGTACCTGGCCCGCAGCCCCCGCGAGACCGGATCGACGAGCAGGGCCAGCTTGATCATCGGGTCGCCGCACTGGTAGACGGCGTCCAGGCCGCCCTCGAGGAGCTTCCTGCGGTGCTCGAGGTCCTTGAGCTTCGTCCCGGTGACGAGCTCGCGGGCGACCTCCTCGGGCGAGCGGCCGCCCAGGATCCACTTGACCTCCTGCATCCCGGGCAGCTCCTCCTGGAGCTGGGCCAGGGAGTCGGCCAGCTTGACGATCTCGAACTCGTCGTAGATCGGGGCGGGGGAGAGGATGCCCCGCTCGACCGACGGCAGGGACGCGTCCCGGAACTCACGGAGCCGTTCGGCGTTCGGCTTGGTCTTTTCCATGGCCAGGCGGACGATGTTCCGGGCGATCGTGAAATAGGTCGTGTAGAAGCCGTTGGCCCGGTCGAAGAAAGTCAGGGGCTTGAAGAACCCGGCGTAGGCCTTTTCGGCGTCGGCGATCTCGTCCCAGGCCGCGCCGAACGCCTTCTCGAGCCCGGGGTCCCCGCGGACCTCGGCGCGCAGGGCCTCTTCCTCGCGGATCTTCTTCTCCATGAGCTTGGCGTCGAGCAGCCCCGACTGGTAGCCCGTGGTCGCCTTGAGGCCGTTCTCGATGCCGAAGAGGCTGCGGTTGGCGATCCGGGCCTCCTCCTCGCCCTGGCCGGCGTAGGCGCGCATGTAGGCCTGGCGGCGCTTGAGGTTGGCGATGTTGAAAGGGTAGCTCGTGTCGCGCAGGAACTCGAGCTGGCTCATGGTCAGGAGCCGGCCGGTCGAGCCGGGATGGCCGGAGCAGAGGACGAGGTCGCCCTCGCGGACGCCCGCCGTCGACCACCGGATGTAGTGGTCGCTCTTGAGCGGCTTGTCGTCCTCGTAGATGCGGAACAGGGTGATGTCGAGGTCGTAGCGGGGATAGGTGAAGTTGTCCGGGTCGCCGCCGAAGAAAGCGACGAGATACTCGGGGGCGAAGACGAGGCGGACGTCCCTGTGGACCTTGTACTTGTAGAGGTGGTACATGCCGCCGGAGTAGAGGGTGACGACCTGGGCCCGGAGGCCGGTCTTTTCGGACGTCTCCTTCTCGAGCCCGGCGATGACCTTCTGCCGGGCGTCGGCGGCCTCGACGGGCGTCATGCCGGGCTTCTCGGCCTCGACGACCTTGTCGGTGACGTCCTCGATGCCGTGGAGCACGCGCAGCTCCATCCCGGGGACCTTGAGCTCCTCGGCCCGGGTCCGGGCGTAGAAGCCGGTCTTCATCAGGTCGCGGTCCTTGGTCGAGAGGTTCTGGACGGCGCCCCGGCCGACGTGGTGGTTGGTCAGGACGAGGCCGTCGGGCGAGACGAAGGACCCCGAGGCCCCTCCGAACGAGATGGAGGCCAGGCGGAGGTGGTCCATGAACTCCGGGGTGACCGTGAAGCCGTACTTCGCCCGGAGGATGTCCTTCGGGGGCATGTTGAAGAGCCACAGGCCTTCGTCGGCCGCGGCGGGAATGACCAGCAGGGCGGCGATGAGGGCGGTCAGGACGCGACGTTTCATGCTGTTCTCCTCGGTGGACGTGAAAGTCGTCAAAAAGATACCACATCGGGCCGCTTTTGGCCATTCCCGCCGCCGGCGTCGTCACGGAAGTCGTTCGCTGACAGCAAGATGCGCCGTCCGGTCACGGCCGGGACTTGATTCGGGCGCGGGAAAGCGTAAACTGGAGGGCTAGGCACGACCCGATGAACCTGATCGAAGCGCCCCACAACACCCCCCTGCGGATCGTCGATCTCGCCGGGGGCGAGAGCGTCCGCCGCCGCCTCATGGCCATGGGCTTCCACAAGGGCGACATCGTCGAGCTCGACGGCAAGGCCATCTTCAGCGGCCCGCTCCTCGTCCGCAACGTCACCTCGGACACGACCGTCGCCCTCGGCCGCGGCGTCGCCCAGAAGGTCCTCGTCGAGCCCGCCCATGGAACGCCCTGAGGTCCCCTCGGTCATCTTCATCGGCCAGCCCAACGGCGGCAAGAGCACGCTCTTCAACTCCATCGCCGGCCACAAGGCCGAGACGTCGAACTTCCCCGGCACGTCCATCAAGCACACCCACAGCCGGGTCGCCATCGACGGCCGGCTCCTCGATATCGTCGACCTGCCCGGGACCTACTCGCTCTGCACGACCGACCCGGCCGAGCAGGTCGTCCTGACGCACCTGTTCGCCGAGAAGCCCGACCTCGTCGTCAACGTCGTCGACGCGTCGACCCTCAGCCGCGGCCTGGAGCTGACGCGCGAGCTGGTCGAGCTCGGTTATCCGGCGGTCGTGGCCCTGAACATGATGGACGTGGCCGAGCGCAAGGGCCTTCAGATCGACACGGCCGCGCTCGAACGCGTCCTCGGCGTCCCGGTCGTCGCCACCGTCGCCGCCCACGGCCGCGGCGTCAAGGAGCTCCTCGACCGGGCCTTCGAAGTGTTGGACAGGGGCCAGACCATGCGGCCCGTCCGCTTCTCGGACGACGTCGAGGCCCGCGTCGCCGGGATCGAGCGCGCGCTTCCGCCCGGCTTCCCCCGCGTCTCCAACGCCCGCTTCACGGCCGTCAAGCTCCTCGAGACCGCCGGCCACGCTTGCGGCGACTTCCTTGGGGACGTCGAGCCCGCCCTTAAGGCGGCCGTCGACGGCGCCCGCGAGGACGTCGAGAGGCGGCGCGGCGCGCCCGCCTACGAGGTCATCTCGGCCGAGCGCCACCACCAGGCCATGAAGCTCTTCGAGGCGACCAGCCGCGTCCTGCACGGCCGGCGGACGACCTGGGACAGGAAGCTCGACGCCGTGCTCATGCATCCGGTCCTGGGCTACGTCATCCTGGTCTCGGTCCTGGTCGCCTTCTTCTTCGTCATCTTCGAGGTCGGCAGCCCCCTCGAGGAGATGCTCCTGGGGCCGTTCATCAGCCTCCGGGCGGCGCTGGCGGCGCGTCTGGGCGACGGCCTTCTCTTCCATCTCGCCGAGGGCCTCATCCAGGGCGTCGGGGGAGGGGTGGCCATCGTCCTGCCGTATTTCCTGCCGCTCCTTCTCCTGATGTCGGTCCTCGAGGACTCCGGCTACCTGGCCCGGGCCGGCTTCCTCCTCGACGCCTTCATGCACCGCATCGGGCTGCACGGCAAGTCGGTCTCCCCGTTCATCCTCGGCTTCGGCTGCAACGTGCCGGCCATCGTCTCGACCCGCATCCTCGAGTCCCACCGGGACAGGGTCCTGACCTCGATCCTCATCCCGTTCATCCCCTGTTCGGCCCGGACGACCATCGTCCTGGCCCTGGTGGCCTTCTATCTCGGGCCGCTCTGGGCCATCGGCTTCTACGTCGGCAACATCCTGGTCGTCGCCGTCGTCGGCGGGATCGTCAGCCGCTTCGTGAAGGAGCCGTCGCCGGGCCTGATCCTGGAGATCCCCTCGCTCAAGGGGCCGCGCCCCGGCGCCATCCTGCGCAAGACGTGGCTCCAGCTCTACGCCTTCGTCCGGTTCGCCTGGCCCGTCCTCATCGCCGGCAGCCTCGTGCTGAGCCTCCTGACCTACGTCCGCGCCGACCGCTGGATCAACGACGTCCTGGCGCCGCTCGTCGTGCAGGGCCTCGGCCTCCCCCGCGAGCTTGGCGTGACCCTCGTCTTCGGGTTCCTGCGCAAGGAGCTGTCGCTCATCATGATGCTCCAGGCGCTCGGCGTCGACTACCAGGACCTGCTGACGGTCATCACCCGGGAGCAGATCGTCGTCTTCACCGTCTTCATCAGCTTCTTCATCCCCTGCCTCTCCACCTTCGCCATCCTGTGGAAGGAGATCGGCAGGAAGTGGGCCTTCGTCTCGGTCGGGCTGAGCATCGGGGTGGCCCTCGCCCTGAGCTGGATCGTCCGGATCATCCTCTGAGCATCTCCTCGAGGCGGGCCAGGACCTTCGCGGCCGCGGCGCCGACCAGGGCGTCGAGCTCGGACCGCGGCGCGCTCCGGATGGCGTCGAGGCTTCCGTAGCGGGCGAGCAGGGCCGTCAGCCTCTTCGGGCCGAGGCCCGGGATGCCGTCGAGGGCCGAGGCGAAGCTCTTCTTCTCCCGGCGGCCGCGGTGGAAGGCGATGGCGAAGCGGTGGGTCTCGTCGCGGACGGCCTGGACGAGCTTGAGCGCAGCCGACGACCGCTCCAGCCGGATGCCGTCGCGGGCCTGCCGCGTGTACAGCACCTCCTCCTTCTTGGCGATGGCGACGAGCGGGAGAGCCTCGAGACCCAGGGCCCGCAGGGCCTTGTCCGCCGCGCCGAGCTGGGGCTTGCCGCCATCGACCATGACCAAGTCGGGGAGGGGCGCGCCTTCCTTCAGGAGCCGGCCGTATCGCCGGGTCAGGACCTCGCCAAGGCTGGCGACGTCGTTGGGCCCCTCGACCGTGCGGATGAGGAACTTGCGGTAGGCCTCCTTGTCCGGGCGTCCGTCCCGGAAGACGACCAGGGAGCCGACCGATTCCTCGCCCCCGGTGTTGGAGATGTCGAAGCCCTCGATCGTGCGCGGGACGGCGGCGAGGCCCAGGACCGTCCTCAGCCCTTCGAGGGGAGCGGCGCCGAGGGCCTGCTTGCGGAGAAGGGCCTCGGCGTTGCGCCCGGCCATGTCGACGAGTTTGCGGTTCCGGCCGCCGCGGGGGACGAGGAGGCGGACCCTGGCGGCGCCGAACAGGGCCCGCAGCTCCTCCGCCCGGGCCGGGGCGACGGAGAGAAGGATCCGGGGCGGGGCCTCACGGTCCCGGTAGAAACCCGACAGGAAGCCGGCCAGGACCTCGCCGGAGGCGACTTCGGCCGGGGCCTCGACGAGCTGTGAGGCGGAATCCCTGATCTTGCCCCGGCGCATGAAAAAGACGTAGGCGGCCGCCCGGCCGCCCTCGCGGGCCAGGCCGACGACGTCCTGGTCCTCGAGGGCCGTCGAGATCGTGCCCGGCCGGTCCCGATAGTCCTCGACCGTGCGCAGGAGGTCGCGCCAGCGGGCCGCCTCCTCGAACTTCTCCCCGGCGGCCGCCCGCGCCATCTTGCCCTTCAGGTCCCGGGCCAGCTCCGCCGTCCGGCCCTCGAGGAAGAGGCAGGCGCCGTCGACGCTCTCGCGGTAGTCCGCCTCGGAGATGGAGCCGACGCAGGGCGCCGAGCAGAGCTTGAGCTCGTATTCGAGGCAGGGGCGCCTGCGGTTGCGGAAGACGGCCTCCTCGCAGCCCCGGACGAGGAAGTGCTTGTTGACGAGGTGGATGGACGAGCGGGCCCGGGAGGCCGGGTTGTACGGCCCGAAGTAGCGCGAGCCGTCGTCCTCGACGCGCCGGCTGAAATAGATCCCGGGGTAGGGCTCGCCGGCCGTGATCTTGAGATAGGGGAAGCTCTTGTCGTCCTTGAGCCGGAGGTTGAAGCGGGGCTGGTGCTCCTGGACGTAATTGTTCTCGAGGAACGCGGCCTCCTTCTCGGAGCCGGTCAGGATGACGTCGATGTCGGCGGTCTCGCGGAGGATGCTCCGGACCTTGAGGTCCGGGTTGGCCAGGAAGTAGGAGCGGACCCGGTCGCGGAGGGAGCGGGCCTTGCCGATGTAGACGACCTGGCCAGACGCGTTCCTGAAGAAATAGATCCCGGGCTTGGCCGGGAGGGCGGCCGCCCGGGCCTTGAGCTCCTCGTAGCCTGCCATGCGCCTGCCGGTCCTTCCTTCCCTCCGGGGCTGCGGGCCTAGAGCCCCATCTCGAGCTCGCGCTTCTTGAGCTTGATGAGCTCGTCGCGGTAGGCGGCGGCCTTCTCGAACTCGAGGGCGGCCGAGGCCTCCTTCATGAGCTTGGCCAGCTCGTCCATGCGCTTCTTGCGCCTGTGGGGCGAGAGGTAGATGTCCTTGTCCTCGGAGATGCGGGTGTAGTCGAGGTAGTCGCGCTCGTAGACCGAGGTCAAGACCTCGTCGATGCCCTTGACGATCGACTGCGGGGTGATGCCGTGCGCGGCGTT
>CAZFBC010000117.1:0-7867 GCA_964517245.1 uncultured Eubacteriales bacterium
GAAGAAGGCCCAGCGGTCCCACTCCTTGTTCTCCTGGTGCTGGGTGCCGCGCGTCCCGGTGACCCAGTAGGTCTTCGTCGCGAACAGGGCATCGAGGTCCCTGTCGAAGCGGACGCGGTTGAAGTGCTGGTCGTCGCACTGGTTGACGAGGTCGACGAGGGCGTGGCCGAGAGCGAACTCGACGTAGCCGGTGACCTCGAGCCGGCGCGCCCGCCCCGACGCGTTCCGGAGCGTCGCCCGCCAGATCTCGCGGTCGTCGTCGACGGGGACGAAGAAGACGACCGACGAGGCGATGCCGTCGACCTCGGCCTCGGCCCGGGTGTAGCCGAAGCCGTGGGCGACCCGGTAGGCCGAGACGGGCCCGCGCC
The DNA here is from genome assembly GCA_964517245.1 of uncultured Eubacteriales bacterium. GTDB lineage: Bacteria > Acidobacteriota > Aminicenantia > Aminicenantales > Saccharicenantaceae > RBG-16-66-30. The sequence continues at coordinate 369 of CAZFBC010000117.1, forward strand.
CGACCGGCTGCCAGGTCAGGCTCCAGGTCTCCCCGGTGTCCCGGTCCCTGAGGTAGACGTATTTCCCGGGCCGGTCGGGCGGCACGTCGTTGATGCGGTAGCGCGTGACCCGGCCGTGGAGCGGGCTCCGGTCGTAGGAGATGCCGCCGCCCCCGGCCGAGACCGTGGCGAAATAGCGGCCGTTCTGGAGGTAGTTGATCCAGGGGGTGGGGGTGCGGACGTCGGCGATGAGGAACTCCCGGCCGTCCTCCGAGAACCGTCCGTACGTCACGGGCTCACTCCTTCTCCCGCTCGACGAAGCCCGAGTCGCCGTGGTCGCGCTTCATGACCTTGAGCGTCCGGACCATCTCCTTGAGGTCGATGATCCCGCCGATCGAGAACCAGACGATGACGACGATCGAGACGGCGAGGACGATCGTCGTGTAGGTCTTCCAGAACGGCATCCAGGCCGCGTCCGGGACCCGGCCGGTCAGGTTGAGGGCCGTGCCGACGACGAAGACGACGACCCAGCTCGCCGTCCAGGCGTAGGTCGCGATGTAGATGACCTTGTCCAGCCGGGTGAACTCCCGCCCCATGCCCAGGACCTTCCAGCCCCTGACCGGCAGGGCGTCGACCACGGTGTACTCCTCCCGGACGAGGTACCGGCCCCGGTGGAGCAGCCGGTCCATGTCGAAGGGCTTCTTCCGCCCCGTGACGAGCGAGACGACGACGTAGACGACGCTCGAGGCGGCCATGGCCAGGCCCCAGAACATCTGGCCGTTGATCGGGAAATCGGGCACGAGCTGGTGCAGGACGATGCCGCCGACGGCGACGACCGAGCCGACGATCATGGCCGACCAGGCCGCGGCCGTCGTGCCGCGCTTCCAGTACAGGCCGCCGATGATGACCGCCCCGCTGCCGCCGGCGAAGATCGCCCCGGTGATGGCGAAGAAGAGGAAGATGTACTCGCTCTGCTGGAAGAGGAGGCTGAAGACGAACGAGAAGGCCGCGACGCCCAGGATGGCCAGCTTCAGGAGCCGGATGTGCTGCTCCGGGGCGAAGGGCTTTTTCCGGATGGGCATGACCACGTCCTGGATGAAGATGCTGCCCCAGGAGTGGAGGTAGGTGTCGTTGCACCCGATCGCGGCGGCCAGCATCACGGCGGCGAAGGCCCCCATCAGCCCGACGGGCAGGAGCTTGGTCAGGGCCAGGGGCACCGTCAGCTGGCTGCGCAGGGCCTCGGAGCCCAGCCCGTCGAGGACGGGCCGGACCGAGGCGGCCGCGTCGGCGAAGCCCGGGCCGTGCCAGAAGGTGTAGGCGACGACGGGCACGAACACCAGGAACAGGCCCCACTGCGGGATGCCCCGCCAGTTGGCCAGGACGTCGCCCATCTTGGCCTCGTGGGCGCTCTTGGCCGAGGCGTTGTAGGCCTGGGTCCCCTGCCAGGAGAGCTTGCCGTAGATGACCCCGATCATGCCGATGAAGAAGTACCAGAAGTTGTAGTCCTTGGTGCTGCCCGTGCGGAAGGGGTTGACGAGCGAGGCGTCGGCCGGGGCCGCGGCCAGGGCCTGGAAGATCTGGGGCCAGTCGACCCGGGCCATCAGGACGACGACGATGGCGATGAACACGGCGTTGACCAGGATGCCCTGGAGGAAGTCGGTGATCATCACGGCGATCTGGCCCCCGGAGAAGACGAAGTAGAGCGGGATCCAGAGGATGACGATCATGACCAGGGCGAACGTGGAGACCTCCAGGCCGAAGAGGCCGATCGTCTTCGGCAGGCCGCAGAAGTAGACGAAGAAGCGGGCGCTCACGGCCGGGAAGATGCCGAAGTTGATGATCCCGGAGACGAAGGCCAGCCCCCCGGCGAAGACGCGGAACTTCCGGCTGTAGCGCATCTCGAAGAACTGGGCCATGGTCAGGGCCCGGGTCTGGCGGAAGCGGTAGAGGACCCAGCCGGAGACGCTGATGCCGACGACGACGACGGCCATGGCCATCTCCCACCAGCGCATGTTGAAGCCGGCGATGTAGTTCATCTCGAGCATGCCGACGATGGTGATGGCGCCGAGGGAGGCCGTGCCCTGGGACAGGCTGATGAGGTAGCGCCCGCCGGTGCGGCCGGCGGCCAGGAAGTCGGAGACGCTCCGCATCAGCGGCTTGACGACGACGACGGCCCCGACGACGAAGGCCAGGACGGCCGCCACGATCGCCCAGTCGATCCAGGTCAGGTTCAAGGAGCGCCTCCTCGCGCCAGCGGGGCCTTCGCGCGGAAGGGCATTCTACGATAAAACGGGGAGGCCGACAAATCGGGGAACGGGTCTCACGCCCCCCGTTCTAATTGGCGAAGGTGATCAGGCCCGCCTTGATCCGGATCTGCTCGCGGACGGCGTCCTTGGACAGGCGGTTCTCCTTCTCGGCCTTGACGGCCCGGAAGAGCTCGAAGGTCGTCAGCAGGCCGTTGCCGTCCTTCTGGGCCTCCTCGATCTGGGTGGCCGAGAACGGGTTGGACCGCGACTTGGGCTCGACCCCGGAGAAGTAGTTGCCGACGAGGACGGACTTCATGCGGGTATTGTCGAACTCCTGCATCCTCCGGCCCTTGAACCTCTGCAGGAGGCCGCACTCGTCGTCCGTGGCCCAGTTCTTGCCGCCGCGGATGAGGACGAGGACGAGCTCGCCCTTGCGAATGGCCGTCTCGACGGGCAGCTCGCCGCCTTCGAGCAGCCAGACGTCCTCCTCCTTGTTCCGGATCGTGTTCTTCCAGTACGCGTCGACGTCCACGACCCGGCCCCAGCCGAGGTACTGGAAGGCGTTGATGACGGCCTTCTTGAGGCCGGCGCCCTCGCCCTTGAGCAGGTCGTGGAAGCTCTCCTGGCCGCCGGCCTTGAGGGCCTTGATCTGGCGGTCGTAGTCGGCCAGGACCAGGTCGAACTGCTTCTTCTGCTCCTCGCGACGGGCGATGAGGGCCTTGAGCTCGGGGAAGGCGTAGTCCTCGCCGTCGAGCCAGTCGCCCTCGGGCTCCCCGGGGGCCTCGCCCCCCAGCGGGAGCTTGTCCTTGAGGAGGTGCTCGACGACCTCGACGTTCTTCGTCCCGAACGAGGGCAGGAACAGGAGGTAGCCCTTGCCATTCCGGACGAGCATGGCCACGGGGGAGCCGTCGGAGGTCTTGGCCAGGAATTCGAGCTTGCCGTTCCCCGGCGTGTCGGTCTCCCAGACGCCCTCGGCGAAGCTCTCGGCGAGGAGGCGGTAGGCCTTGGCGGCGAAGGGCTTGAAGCGCTCGAAGGGGACGTGGAACAGGGCCCTCGGATTGAAGACGACGGTGTCGGCCCGGACGCTGTTCCTGATCTGGAGGCCGTCCACCGGCCCGACGACGTTGGTCAGCTGGTGGGCGTCGCCGCCGCCGATGAAGCAGACGACGCGGGCGCCCTCCCGGACCCTGGCCGCCAGGGTCTCGTGGACGCCGGCGTGGAGGTCGGGCCGGGCCATGCCCGCCTCGCCGGAGACCAGGTAGAAGACGGCCTCGGCATCGTCGGGCAGGTCGAGAGGGGCCTCCAGGCCCGTCGCCCAGCCGGTCGACCGGGTCGCGACGTCGTATTTCCGGGAGACGAGCAGGTCGCGGTCAGCTTCGGTGAAATCGAGCAACAGGATCCTGGCCATGGTCCGACTCCTTCTCGAGATTCAGCCCTATCATCCGGCGGGCCCTCCTCACCGTCAATCACCCCTGAAGGTGAACCCCGGGAGGAATTGGCTTCACCTCTTTGGTCGCGCGGACCCCCGTCCGGTGCGAAAAAAGGGGCGGCGCTTCCGGGGAATTGGCGCCGGTTCGCCAAAACGTGTACTATTTCCGCGATGCAGGCCCATCTCTTGGCCGCGGCCCTGGCCCTGGCCCTCGTCCTCGCGGTCCCTCCCGCCCTCGTCCCCGCGCCGGCCGCCCAGGACGCGGTCAAGCGCCTCGACGTCCGCCGCGTCGCCGGCCCCCCGCCCGCGATCGACGGCCGCGTCGACGACGCCTGCTGGCAGGCCGTCGAGCCCGTCTCGGGCTTCTTCCAGTACGATCCCGTCAACGGCGCCAGGGCCTCCGAGGAGACCTGGGTCTGGGCCGCCTTCGACCAGGACCACCTCTATTTCGCCTTCCTGATGAAGGACTCCCGGCCGGACAGGATCTGGGCGGAGCTGACGCCGCGCAACGAGTGGGACGAGAACGACGCCATCGAGCTCATCCTCGACGCCTACAACGACAAGCGGACGAGCCTGACCTTCGCCGTCAACCCCAGGGGCGTCCAGAAGAACTCCGTCGAGACCATCTGGAAGTCCGGGGCGGTCATGCGCGAGGACGGCTGGAGCGCCGAGATGGCCATCCCCTTCAAGTCGCTCCGCTTCTCGGCCGCGAAGCTCGACGTCTGGGGCGTCAATTTCGAGCGGTTCATCCACCGCCTCAACGAGACCGACACCTGGACCGACGTCGACCGCGACCTGCCCCGGCTCCAGCAGGCGGGCGAGCTCCGCGGCCTCGAAGGCCTGCGGCCCGGCCACAACCTCGAGTTCTTCCCCTACGCCGGCGTCCGGACCTCCCGGTGGGAGGAGACGACCGACGCCGGCGTCGTCCGGAGATCGGGCGACAAGGTCGCGGCCGGGCTCGACGCCAAGTGGGGCCTCCGGCCCAACCTCTACCTCGATGTCACGGCCAGCCCCGACTTCAGCGAGGTCGAGTCCGACCCCTTCATCTACCAGCTCTCCCCCTACGAGAGCTACCTCGACGAGAACCGGCCCTTCTTCACCGAGGGCAGCCGCTATTTCAGCCTGTCCTCGGGGGACGGATACGACGACGACAGCGTCAGCCTCTTCTACTCCCGGCGCATCCGCAACCCCCGGTTCGCGGCCAAGCTCACCGGCAAGACCGGCGGGTTCGGGTTCGGCCTGCTCGGCGCGATCAACAAGGCGGACGTCGACCCGGACGAGGACCCCCGCGACTCCGCCTTCGGCGTCTTCCGCGTCCAGAAGGACATCTTCAAGAACTCCCAGGTCGGCGTCTATTACGCCGGGATGAGGGAGGGCGACGTCCGCAACCAGAACGTCGCCGTCGACTTCAGCTTCAACTTCAGCGACTTCTACTACCTCCGCGGCCTGACGGCCTTCACCTTCAACGCCGGCGTCCCGAGCGGGCGCAACGGCATCTACCAGCTGGACTTCGAGCGGGAGCCGGACGCCGGCCTGCAGGTCATGTCCGGCTTCCAGAGGGTCGAGGAGAACGTCGACGTCCGGACCGGCTACATCGACCGCAAGGACATCCAGACCTTCGACCTCACGGCCGGCTACGCCTGGCGCTACGCCGGGGGCCTCTTCAAGCGCCTGAGCTTCGACGTCGGCGGCGAGGTCCGCCAGGATTCCCGCGGCAACGCCGTCGGGGAGGAGCTCGAGGTGATGGTCTTCTCCGACCTCTTCAACCGCATCGAGGTCAACGGCCGCTTCGAGCTCGGCCGGAGCCGGTACCAGGTTTTCGACGCCGCGGGGGACCTCGCCTGGACGCCGGACTTCGTCGAGACCCGCGGCGCCAGCGTCGAATTCGACTGGGAGCGCGGCGGCTTCCTCAAGGAGGTCGACGTCGAGGCCGGCTGGGAGAAGCGCGGCATCTATCTCGAAGACGACGAGGCGGAGTTCTCCGAGGTCGTGCCCGGCGCCCAGACCTCGATCGACGGCCGGCTCGTCCTCAGGCCTCGGAGCAACCTCGAATGGTCGGTCGAGGCCGACTGGATCCGCCAGACGGTCGACGGCACGGGGGCGGAGGCCTTCAACGGCCTCGCCTACGAGACCGCCCTCCACTACCAGATGACCCGGAGCCTCTTCCTCAACACCCGCCTCTTCGGCGAGACCCGGGACGACCAGTACAGCCTCGACGTCCTCTTCGGCTGCCACTTCGGGGCCGGGAACATCGTCCAGCTGGCCTTCAAGAAGAGCGAGCGGAACGAGCTCCTCGGCCGGGTGGGCGGCTACTCGGTCACCCTGAAGGTCTCCTACCTGCTCAGGATCTGACCTCCCCCCTGCCGGTGAGGCTTTCCCTCCCGAATCTCACCCCCAAGACCCTTCCCCGGGGGGATGGACGGGGAGGCCGCGTCCCGGCACAATCGGCCCGAGCATAAAATGCGAATCTTCGGCCGCAACCCGTTGCCGCTGCCCGTGACGAGACCGGACGGCCCCGTCCGCGTTCCGCCCCCGGCCGCCGCTCCGCCCGCCCTGTCTCTCGAGGTCCAGCCCGCGGCCGGATCCGCGGCCGGGGCCGGGGCCGCCCGCTTCCCCGTCCCGGCCCCCCCCCTCTCGCCGTCCGACCGCCGGAGGATGGAGAAGGAGGTCCACGCCTGGAAGAAGCGCTACGAGCTGGTCATCTCGGCCTTCGGCGAGGTCGTCTACGACTACGACCCGGAGAGCGGCGAGATCGCCTGGAGCGGCAGCCTCGAGCAGGTCCTGGGCTACGGCCGGGAGGAGATGGGGGGGATCGAGGCCTGGGCCGAGCTGATCCACCCCGACGACAGCGACGAGGCCCTGCGGCTCCTCGAGGTCGCGGAGAACGCGGGGGGCGTCTACGACTTCGAGTACCGCTTCCGCCACAAGACGGGCGGCTACCGCTGGATGCACGACCGCGGCTCGTTCCTCGTCGACGAGGACAGCGGCGTGCGCCGGATGATCGGCATGATGCAGGACATCACCGAGCGCAAGCAGGCCGACCTCCTGCAGAACGCCGTCTACCGGATCGCCGAGGCGGCCGACCGGTCGGACAGCCTCGACGAGCTCTACCGGTCCGTCCACCGGATCGTCGGCACGGTCATGCCGGCCGGCAATTTCTACATCGCCCTCTACGACCGGGCCCGGGACCTCATCAGCTTCCCCTACTTCGTCGACGAGGAGGACCTGCCCCCCGAGCCGATCAAGCCGGCCAAGGGGCTGACCGAGTACGTCATCCGGACCGGCAGGGCCCTGCTCTGCGACGAGGCGACCGACCTGATGCTCCGCGGCCGCGGCGAGGTCGAGGTCGTCGGCGCCCCTTCGGCGATCTGGCTCGGCGTCCCCCTCGGCCTGGACGGGAAGACGATCGGGGTCATGGTCGTCCAGCACTACAGCGACCCCAAGGCCTACGGCCCGGCCGAGCTGCGCATGCTCGAGTTCGTCTCCTCCCAGGTGGCCCGGTCGATCGAGCGCAAGCGCTCGGAGGAGGCGCTGCGGCGGAACCAGCAGAAGCTGTCGCTCCACATCCAGCAGACGCCGCTGGCCGTCATCGAGTGGGACAACGACTACCGGATCCTGCAGTGGAACGACGCCGCCGAGCGCATCTTCGGCTACACGGCCGCCGAGGCCGTCGGGCGCCACTCGTCCATCATCGTCCCGGAGCAGATCCGGGAGGACATCGACCGGGTCTGGACCGACCTCATGGCCAACCGGGGCGGCGAGCGGAGCACCAACGAGAACGTCACCAAGGACGGGCGGCGCATCCTCTGCGAGTGGTACAACACCTCGCTCGTCGACAACGACGG
>CAZFBC010000118.1:0-7848 GCA_964517245.1 uncultured Eubacteriales bacterium
CGGCACGGGCTTCTACGACTACTTCAGCTCGCAGGGGGCGCCCCGGCGGGCCGCCGTGACCAAGGACCTGCGGCTCATGGACGGCAAGACGGCCGCTTCGCGTCCCAACCTGAACTTCCAGACCTTCCAGAAGCCGGACGGGACCAAGAGCGCCTACGCCCTCATCTACTATGAAGAGACCCATGGCAACGGCACCGGCGCCCCGTCCTGGGGCGGCGAGGGCCACGACGACCCGGACGAACCGCAAGATCTGGTCGATGGAGAAGGGTGCGACGACCCGGTCGAGGAAGAGGACCCGGACGACGGCGACGGCCCCGGTCCCAACGACCGGAGCCTCAAGAATGAGGGCAAGAACGTCATCTTCCACGCCTTCGAGTTCGACAAGCCCACGGTCGTCAGCGCCGGGACCATCATCAACTATCCCGCCGGCCTGAACACCGACGGCACGGGCACCCCGATCTACGTCCTCGACGCCGACGGCAACGTGCGCACCGACTGGATGGGCCGGCCCCGGGTGGCCTACGAGAACGCCCGGCGGCCACGCCTCATCCCGCAGAGCAAGGGCAACGCCCAGGCCAGCCAGAGCAAGACCCTCATGGTCTGCCTCTACAAGGAGGGCGAGGAGGGCAAGGGCCGCCCGTCCGACATCATGATGCGCCGCTGGCAGCTCAGCTCGCTCCCGGGCAACCCGTACAGCCCCGCCAACCTCGTGCCCGGCTTCCAGAACGTCAGCACCGTGACGCCCACCAAGCTCGCCCCTCCCGGCAACGAGGACCCCCAGGGCGGCGGGAACAACCCGGACGATCGAGCCAAGGTCCTCGAGTGGGCCCAGACGCCCGAGAACCTCAAGGACCGCTCCGGCGTCAACCCGTACGAGGACGCCCGGGCCCACCGCGGCGTCCTGCGCGGCGACTTCCTGTTCATCGGCTACACCTTCACGCCGAACTGGCGCGCTTCCCGCAACTACAACGACAAGTATAACTTCTACATTCGCCGGTCCTTCAACGGCGGCAAGAACTGGACGACCGACCCGGCCAGCAAGAAGGACGTCGAGCACACCGAGATCTTCATGGACCCCGAGGCCGAGGATCCCCAGGACCGGCACTTCGAGGTCGTCTCGGTCTACGCTCCCGGCGAGTACGAGCCGGCCCGCAACGTCTCCCTGATGAAGAACAACTTCGAGAGCGTCATCGAGCCACGCATGGTCGCGCCCTACGGCACCGTCACCGGCTCTCCGCGCGACGAGGACTCCCAGAACACGAGCGTCGTCTACTTCGCCTTCGGCACCGAATGCAACAACGAGACCCAGGCCCCCAAGGACCTCTTCTGGAGCTTCACGGCCGACAAGGGCCAGACCCTGCTCTGGGACACCTGGGTGTCGGAGCAGACGGGCATCGAGCACACCCGGTTCCCGTGGCTGGCCTACGGCGGCAAGAACTCTCCTCGTGAAGAGGAGGAGGACGGCGAGGTCCAGCTCCGCGAGGTGCCGAGCGGCGAGCGCATGTACGCCGGCTGGCTGTGCGAGGGCCCCGAGGGCAGCGACATCTGGATGCGCCGGCTCCAGCCCAAGTACTTCCTGCCCGCGGTCAAGATCGTCTCTCCGGGACCCGGCGGGGCGGTCAAGGGCATGCCGGCCTTCACGGCGGAAGCCACCGACGACCGGCCCCTGGCCAGCGTCGAGTTCTTCCTCCGGGAAGTGCTCATCCAGGAGGGCGTCGAGACGTCCGAGGACATCGGGCACAACGGGCTCCAGGCCACGCTGGGCCAGGACGGTCTCTACAGGCACAATTTCGACACAACCCTGGTCCCGGACGACTACTACGTCCTGACGGCCAAGGCCACCGACAAGAACGGCAACGTCCGCTGGAGCGAGCCGGTCCGGTTCTCCGTCAGGAACTGGGTCCTTCACGAGCTCTATCCCGGCGTGAGGAGATTCCAGGCCGGCCGGACCATCCCCATCAAGTACGCCCTGCGCATGGATCCCGACGTCGATCCTGCCGAGACCTTCGTCATCAGGGAGGACCTGGCCATCAAGGTCTACAAGCTAGGTTTGGCCGAGCCCCAGCTCGTTCAGACGTTCGAATTCGGCCCGGGCGTCACGTGCTACCGCATCGCCCCGCCCGAGCACTACATCGCCAACTACGACACGAGCAAGGTGCTCGCCCAGTACCTGTTCGAGGTGAGAAGGGTCCGTAACGACTTCCTGTTGGATTCCTTCGTCCTCGAGACGAGCCAGACCGAGAACGCCAAGCAGCCGTAAAGGCTGCCGCTTCCGGCGCAATCGCCCGGGAGGGGACGGGCCCGCGAGGGCCCGTCCCCTCCCTTTTTTATTCTTCCCGCCTTCCCCGCGAACCCTGGACCGGCTGTCGCCGCCCGTCGGACGCCGCACGGCAATATTGTCGGCCGGGCCGACAAAAATGTCACTTTTTGGCCAATCAAAATGTGCGTAAATGAATTAATATTATATTTTTATCAATTGGCACGGAAAGTGCATGTACATTTATCGTCCCAAGAACAGGAGGCATTAAAAGATGAAAAAAATATTCGCACTGGCGATCGTTCTTTTCGTGCTGGGCGCGGCCTTTGCCATGGCCCAGGACGAGACTCAGCCCGTGGGCAAGGCCGAGGTCAAGAAGGCCCTCAAGTCCAAGGGCGAGCTGACGGCCAACAAGCTCCAGCCGAAGCTCGTCTTCCGGCACCGGGTCGGGACCGCCTTCGTCGACGAGAACGGCGACGGCATCAACGACCTGGCCAAGGACGCCGACGGCGACGGCATCCCCAACGGCGAGGACGAGGACTGGGCCCCGCCGCAGGACGGCACGGGCTACAAGGAGCAGAACAGGAACGGCTCCGGCGACGCGTCCGTGACCGGCTCCTCGGGCTACTCCTACGCTCTGGCCCGCGACGACGACGGGGACGGCATTCCCAACGGCCAGGACGACGATTACGTCAAGCCGCTCGACGGCACCGGCTACAAGAGCCAGCACAAGATCGCCAAAGGCTCTTTCAAGAACACCCTGACGTCGCCCGCGCGCGTCCCCGGCACCGGCGTCTGCGACGGCGCCGGCCCCAAGGGCGGCACCCAGAGAAAGGGCCGCGGCTGAGACAGGACCGATACCCCTTACCCCTCCTTTAGGTCTGGGGGGAGCGATCAACTCCCCCCAGACCGACCGCATCCTCCCGGCAGAAGTAAGAGTCGGCCATCTCCCGGTCTAGGAAATGGCTGATGATCGTCCGGATGACCACGATGGCGGCCAGGACGGCCACCTCCTTGAAGGTCGGGTGAACGACCGTGCCGATGACGTCGGCCGCGATCATGAACTCGAGCCCCAGCAGCAGGTAGGACCCGAGCTGGTGCCGCAGCACCTCCCTCTCCCTGCAGATCTTCCGGCCCTTGAGGCGGCCCAGCTCGGCCCGCAGGAGCCGCGACAGGACGAGGATGACGCCCCAGGCGATGACGGCGACCCCGACGAGAGCGATGCCCCAGTAGAGCGCCTGCAGGATCTTCATGCGGTCCTCCTCTCCGGCCCCCGGGGCGGCGCCCCGCTAGAGGCCGTTCCTTTCCATGAGGTGGAGGGCCGCCGCGATGAGCGCGACGGCCGGGACGACGACGACCCAGGGGTCGACCTTGAGGATCTGCGGGATCGTCCGCTCGCCGAAATCGCCCTTGAGCAGGACGGCCGCCCTGATCCGGGGATAGCCGGCGGCGAAGATCCCGGCCCCGACGAGGATCCCGGCCAGGCCGCCGGTGAGGGCGTCGAGCCAGCCCTGCCCGATGGCCCCGGCGATCGTCCCCGGGCAGTAGCCGAGCGTCGCGAACCCCAGCCCGAAGATGAGCCCGCCGACGGCCGAGCGGCCCCAGGAGCCCGGCTTCGGGTGGAGCCGGGCCAGCCCGAGGCTGCGGAGCAGGTGGACGCCCAGCATTCCCGTGGCCACCGCTGAGAGCATGACCTTGATCACGGTGAAGTCCTCGAGCAGCAGCTGGCCGACGATGACGTCGTAGCGGGTGACCCCGCCCTTCTCGAGCAGGAACCCGAAGCAGAATCCCGCGGCCAGCCCCAGAAGGAGCTGCGTTCCTTTTTTCGCGTGCAGCTTGGTCAGCATGGCGCGCCCCCTCCTAGCCCAGCACCCGGAAGATGAGGAAGGCCGCGGCGATGCCCCCGGCGAAGAAGCAGAGCGCCGCCAGCCAGCTGCTGGCGGCCAGCTGGAGCGTGCCGCTGATGCCGTGCCCGCTCGTGCAGCCGCCGGCCCAGCGGGACCCGATGCCCATCAGGATGCCGCCGAGGAAGGCGACGGCGAGCCGGGTCCCCGGCCGCGGCCCGAAGGTCGCCTCCCACAGGGAGGGGACCCAGTCCAGGCGGAAGTTGCCCGAGAGCCGGGCCGACACGTACGACCCGAGCACGGCGCCGGCGACGAGCATCCATTCCCAATCGACGACCGGCGCGAACTCCCTGTAGTAGGGCTTGTCCAGGACCTTGCGGCCGCGGAACAGCCGCTCGATCATGCCGCTCGTGCGGGCGAACGCCGTCGAGCAGCCGATGGGCTTGTCCGAGAGGACGAAGGTCAGCCAGCTCAGGATGCCGATCCCGATGCCGGCCGCGTAAGGGGACCACCCCTGCATCGTCAACCAACTCATGGTCGTTCCTCCTTCTTGGTCTGGCGCCGGAGGCGCGTCACGTCCCGGGTCCCGCGGCCGCCCAGCCCGTCGTCCCGCCGGCCAGATTGCGGACGTCCTTGAAGCCCCGCCTCAGCAGCAGGCTCACGCCCAGGCTCGACCTGTTCCCGGAGCTGCAGAGCAGGACGAGCGGCCGGTCCTTCCGCAGGCCCGCGGACCTCGTCCGGAGGTCGGGCGCCGGGATGTTGACCGCTCCGGCGATGTGGCCCGCGGCGAACTCGCCGGGCGCGCGGACGTCGACGACCGTCAGCCGCTCCTTCCGCGCGATCATCCGGCGGAGCTCCGGGGCCGAGACCTGGGGCGAGTGGGAGGCCGGAAGCCCGGCCTTGACCCAGGCGGGCAGGCCGCCCGCGAGGCTGCCCCTGACCCGGTCGAGGCCGACCCGGCGGAGCCAGACCGCCGCCTCCGCGGTCTCCCCGCGGTCCCTGCCGACGAGGTAGATGTCGGCGCCCGGGGGGACGATCCATCCGGCGAACGTGGCGAAGTTGCCGGCCAGGTCGAGCGAAACCGCTCCCGGGACGTGCTGGCCGCCGAAGGCGTCGTAGGGCCGGACGTCGATGACGACCGCGCCCGCCGCCGCGGCCTTCCGGGCGAAGGCGGCCGGCTCCCACTCCTCGAGCGGGGGCAGGTCGGCCACGGGCACGGGCCCGCGCCGGTTGATCTCGCTGCAGCGGGCGAAGTGGTCGGGCGCCGGCGGCATGCCGACGGTCAGCGCCCTGACGAACGCCTTCCGGTCCTCGATCCGCAGGACCGGGTTGTACCGGCGCTCGTAGCCGATGGTGCTCGACCTCTTGTCGGAGATGGCCTTGCCGCAGAGCGAGCCGGCCCCGTGGGCCGGGTAGACCTCGCAGTGGTCGGGCAGGGCCAGGAGCTTTCCGAACAGACTGTCGTGGAGCTTCAGGGCCAGGCTCTCCGCCTGGCCGGGGAAGAGGTCGGGCCGGCCGACGTCCCCGACGAAGAGCGTGTCGCCGCAGAAGACCGCCGCCGGCTCCTTGCCGCGGTGCAGGTTGGTGACGACGTAGCTGATGTGCTCGGGCGTGTGGCCGGGCGTCTCGAGGACGGAGAACCGCATGTTCTCCAGCCGGAACGCGTCCCCTTCGGCCAGCGGCACGTGGTCGAAGCGGCAGCGGCCGCTCCGGGGCGCGTAGATCCGGGCCCCGGTCAGGCGGGCCAGCTCGACGTGGCCGGAGACGAAGTCGGCGTGGAGGTGGGTCTCCAGGATGTGGGTGATCCGGAGGCCCAGGTCCCGGGCGGCCTCCACGTAGACCTCGACGTCCCGGCGCGGGTCGACGACGGCGCAGCGCCCGTCCCCGCCGACGAGGTAGGAGCTGTGGGCGATGCCCTTGACGAAGAAGGGATGGACGGTCATGCGTACTCCTTGCGTCCTCAGATGAGAAAGAGATAGGTGAAGCCGACGGCCACGGCCAGGAAGACGGCCGTGACGAGCCCGCCGGCCTTGAGGTAATCCGCGTTGCGGTAGCCTCCCGGCGCCATCAGCAGGGCGTTGACCTGGTGGGTCGGGATGAGGAACGAGTTGGACGCGCAGACGGCGACGAGGAGCGCCAGCGCTCGGGGGTCGAGGGAGGCCAGCCGGGCCATGCCGATGACGAGCGGGACGAGCAGGACCGTCGCCGCCACGTTGGACATGAACAGGGAGAAGACGGTCGTGAGCGCGGCCACGGCCGCGAGCAGCAGCAGGGGATGCTGGCCCTGCAGGAGGTCCATGAGGCGGGCGGACAGGAAGGCCGCGGCCCCCGTCTTCTCCATGGCGATGCCGAGCGGGATGAGCCCGGCCAGGAGGAAGACGGTGCGCCAGTCGACCGCCCGGTAGGCGTCGTCCATGGGGATGACGCCGAGCAGGACCATGGCCAGCGCCCCGGAGAAGAGGGACAGGGACAGGGAGAAGCCGGCCAGGACAAGGACGACGGCGCCGGCGAAGCACAGGACGGCCTTGACGGCCTGGCCCCGGCCCGGCGTCCCCCACTCGACGGGCGTGACGACGACGAAGTCCCGCTTGTCGTCCATGGCCCGGATGTTGTCCCAGGGGCCGAAGACGACGAAAGTGTCGCCCGGCTTGAGGACCTGGTCGGAGAAGTCCGTCCTCGACTCCCGGTCGCCGCTGAGGAGCACGACCGGTTCGACGGCGTAATTCTTGCGCATGGCCATCTCGCGCAGGGTCCGGCCGGCGTACCGGGACCGGGGCGGGACGACGACCTCGGCGAAGCCGCTGCCCGAGGTCAGGAGGACGTCCTGGAGCTCCTCGGCGGGCCCGGGGACGAGGCCGTTGTCGGCGGCGAAGCGCGCGGCGTCCTCGCCCCCGCCCAGCAGGACCAGGGTCTGCCCGGCCCCGAAGCGGAAGTAGCGCCACGGGGCGTGGAGGACGGAGCCGCCTTCGAGGACGGCCAGCAGGTTCAGGCTGTAGGACAGCCACAGGCCGGTCTCCTCGCGCGTCATCCCGGCGAGCCGGCTTCCGGCCGGGACGGCGAACCGGTGGACGGTCTGGGGCAGCTGCCACGTCTCGACGAGCTCCTGCTGGACGCCGATCCTCGCGGCGCCGCTCCGGACGGGCAGGACGAGGCGGCGGAAGGCGACGAGGGCGCCGATCCCGGCCGCGGTCAGGGCGACGCCGAGCGGCGTCACGCTGAACAGGCCGAATTTCTCCAGGCCTTCGTGCTTGAGCAGGTCGTTGAGGATGATCAGGGGGCCCGAGCCGACCATGGTCGTCGTGCCGCCGAGGATGGCCGCGAAGCCCATGGGCATGAGCAGCCGCGACAGCCGGAACCGCCCGGACCGGGAGATGCGGACGAGGACCGGCAGGAACAGGGCCGCCGCGCCGACGTTCTGCATGAAGGCCGAGAGGGCGGCCACGGCGGCGCAGACGAGGGCCAGGAGCGCCGTCTCGCTCGCCCCGGCGGTCCGGGCCAGGAGCCGGGTCAGGCCCCGCATGGCCCCGGCCCGGTCCAGGCCGTAGCCCATGATCATCACGCCGATGATGGAGACGACGGCGCTCCCGCTCAGGCCGGAGAAGGCCTCGGCCGGCGTCACGAGACGGGTCCAGGCCAGCCCCAGCAGGATGAGAACGGCGACGACGTCGGCCCGCAGGCGCTCCGTGCTGAAGAGGACGACGGTCAGGCCGAGGAAGACGAGGACGAGGCCGATCTCGGGGGTCACGA
>CAZFBC010000119.1:0-7809 GCA_964517245.1 uncultured Eubacteriales bacterium
CGAGGGTTTCCCCACTAAGCAGGGGCGTAAAAGGCGTCGATGACCGACTTCCACTCGGCCTCGGTCCGGACGGCGACGAGGGCGTTGCGGAGCTCGGTCCGCCGCGGGTGCATCTTGGCGTATTGGAGCGAGAAGTGGCGCAGGATCTTGAGCCCGCGCCGCGGGTCGTAGGCGTCGCAGGCGAGCGCGTAGTGGCGGGTGATGACCTCGCGCTGCTCGTCGAGGCCGGGGACGCGGGCCGGGCGGCCTTCGGCCAGGTCCCGGGCCTGGGCGAAGAACCAGGGGTTGCCGATGGCGCCGCGGGCCGCCAGCACGCCATCGACGCCCGTCTCGGCCAGCATGCGCAGAGCCTCGCCCGGGGAGGAGACGTCGCCCGAGCCGAGGACGGTCCGGTCCGGGAACTCGCGCTTGACGACGGCTAAAAAGCCCCAGTCGGCCCGGCCGGTGTACTTCTGCTCGACGCTCCGGGCGTGGACGGCGATCGCCGCGGCCCCGGCCTCGAAGGCGCCGCGGGCGATGGTCCAGAACGCCTCGTGGGTCCGGTCGGCGTCGCGGAACGAGCGCCGCAGCTTGAGCGTCACCGGGCGCCCGGGCACGGCTTCGACGACGGCGCGCACGGTGGCCAGGGCCCGGGCGGGGTCGTCCATGAGGGCCCCGCCCCGCTTGTGGGACACGACCTTGCGGACGGGGCAGGCGAAGTTGAGGTCGACGACGTCGAAGCCCATGGCGTCGAGCGAGCGGGCCGCCGCGGCCATGGTCTCGGGCTCGATGCCCATGATCTGGCCGGCGACGGGGTGGTCGGCGGGATCGAGCCGGATGAGCCTCTTGCGCAGCTTGCCCTCGAGGAGGACCTGGCGGTCGAGCATGGCCTCGGTGATGCAGTAGGGCGCGCCGAGGGCGCGGCAGACGAGCCGGTAGGGCAGGTCGCTGTATCCGGCCAGGGCGCCGAGGCCGACGGGGAAGCCGACCGGGACGTCCCCGATCCGGAGCGGTGTCAGGGCGTTGGTCACGCCGGCCAGTATAGAGGAGGGTCAAAGCGGGGTCAAACCGCGAGGCGGAGGAGGGTCCTCAGGAGCAGGTTGGCCCCTTTCTCAAGGTCGTCCCACCGGAGGCTCTCCGCGGGCGAATGGCTCACGCCGTCGGGTGACGGGACGAAGATCATCCCCGAGTCGCAGGCGCCGGCCAGGATCTGGGCGTCGTGGCCGGCCCCGCTCGGGAGCCTCATCGAGGGATAGCCGAGGGCGCGGCACTCCTCCTCCATAAGGCCGAGGAGCCGCGGCGCCGCCGCGACCGGCGCCGTGCGGTCGACGACGCGCGACACGAAGCCGAGGCCCCGGGTCGAGGCGATGTCCTCAGCCAGGGCGAAGACCTCCTGCTCGATGGCGGCCATGGCCTCGGCCGAGGCGCTGCGGAACTCCAGCGTGAAATCGGCCCGTCCCGGGACGACGCTGAACGAGCCGGGGTGGAGGGACGCCCGGCCGACGGTCAGCACGCTCCCGTAGTGATGGACGGCCACGTGTTGGGTCGCCTTGAGGGCGAAGTCGGCCAGCCCTAAAAACGCGTCCCGCCTGAGCTCGAGCGGGACCGTGCCGGCGTGCCCCGACTCGCCGACGAAGGCGCACTGGCGGTAGTGCTTGCCGGCGAACCTCTCGACGATGCCGACCGGCACGCCCTCGTCGTCGAGGACGGGCCCCTGCTCGATGTGGAGTTCGAGGTAGGCCTCGAGGTCGGGCCTGGCCCGGCGGGCCTCGAGGATGCCGTCGGCCGTGAACCCGGTCCGCTCGAGGACCTCGCGGAAGGGCAGGCCGAACGAGGTCCGGCCGTCGCGGACCTCGGATTCGTCGAGAAGGCCCATGAAGGCGCGGCTGCCCAGGAAGTCGCCGACGAGGTTGCCCTCCTCGTCGGTGAACGAGGCGACCTCGACCGCCTTCGTCAGGGGGACCTTCGCCTCGACGATGCAGCGCGCCGCTTCGAGGGCCGCGAGGACGCCGGCCGCCCCGTCGAACATGCCGCCGTTCGGGACCGTGTCGATGTGCGACCCGGCCATGACGGTCTTCCCGGCGCACTCGAGACGGCCGAACTGGTTGCCCGCCCCGTCCTGGCGGTAGCAGAGCCCGGCCTCCACGATCCTGCGCTCGAGCCAGGCCCGGGCCTCGAAGTCGGCCGGGCTGAACGAGGGCCGGCTGACCCCGCCGTGCTCGTCCCGGCCGATCCGGCCGAGCTCCTCGAGGTCGCGCCTGAGACGTTCGATGTCGATGCGGATGTCCATGATCGCCTCTTCAAAAATGGGGGACAGGGTATCATGTCCCCAATAGGGCCAGCATGTCCAGGACCGCCTGCTCGATGCCGACGACGGCCGCGCGGGCGACGATGGCGAAGCCGATGCTGAGCTCGGCGATCTCGGGGATCTCGACGATGGGCCCGACGTTCCGGTAGTCGAGCCCGTGCCCGCCGTGGACCTCGAGCCCGATCTTGCGCCCGTACGCGGCCGCCTTGCGGACGGCCTCCAGCGCCTTGTCGCGCTCCTTCCCCTCCCGCAGCTCGGCGTACGGCCCCGTGTTGATCTCGACGAGGTCCGCGCCGATCTCGCGGGCCGCCGCGATCTCCGCGAGGCTCGTGTCGATGAAGATGCTCGTCCGGATGCCCGCCTTGCCCAGGGCCTTGACGTGGGCCGCGAGGGCCTTGCGGTTCGCCGCGACCTTCAGCCCGCCCTCCGTCGTCAGCTCCTCGGGCCGCTCCGGCACGAGCGAGACGACGTCGGGCCGGATCTCGAGGGCGACCCTCTTCATCTCCTCGGTCGCGGCCATCTCGACGTTGAGCCCGGTCTTGACCGTCTCCCGCAGGACCCGCAGGTCGCGCTCCTTGATGTGGCGCCGGTCGCTCCGGATGTGGCAGACGATGGCCTGGGCCCCGGCCTGCTCGGCGAGCATGGCGACGAGCGCCGGCTCGGGCTCCGACGCCTTCCGGGCCTCCCGCAGCGTCGCGAAATGGTCGATGTTGACGGCGAGCCTCATGGGGACCTCCGAAAGCGTTCTAGATTTTTTCGCCGAGGTGCTTGCGGACGGCGTCGGCGACGAGCTTGGCGCTCGCGTCGACCGTGGCCCGGTCGCGCGCCTCGACCATGACCCGGGCCAGCGGCTCCGTCCCCGAATAGCGGAGGTCGATCCGGCCGTCGCGCCCGAGATGGGCCTTGACGACTTCGACGGCCGCCGCGATCTCCGGGTACCCGGAGAAGTCGGGTTTCTTCCGGACCCTGACGTTGACGAGCGTCTGGGGGAACTCGACCAGGCCCTCGACCAGCCCGGCCAGCGAGCCGCCCCGCTCGACCAGGACCTCGAGCATCCGCAGCGAGGTCAGCAGGCCGTCCCCGGTCGGCAGGTCGTCGAGGAAGATGGTGTGTCCCGACTGCTCCCCGCCGAGGTTGGCCCCGCGGGCGACCATCTCCTCGTGGACGTACTTGTCGCCGACCTTCGTCCTGACGAGCGCGAGCCCGCGCTCCTCGAGGGCCCGCTCGAGGCCCATGTTGCTCATGGTCGTGGCCACGACCTCGCCCGTCCGCAGCCGGCCGCCCTCCTTCATGTGGACGGCCTGGACGAAGAGGGTGTGGTCGCCGCTGAGGAGCCGGCCTTCCCCGTCCACCCACAGGGCCCGGTCGGCGTCCCCGTCGTAGGCGACGCCGATCGTCGCTCCCGTCTCGCGGACCCTCGCGGCCAGGTCTCCCGGATGGAGCGAGCCGCAGCCGGCGTTGATGTTCCGGCCGTCCGGCTCGGCGTGGAGCGCCTCGACCGCGAAGCCCATCTCGCCGAGGATCCGCGGCGCGAGCGCGGAGCTGGCCCCGTTGGCGCAGTCGACGACGACCTTGATCCGTCCCGCCGGCCCGGCCAGCCGGACCCGGGCCGCGAGGTACGCCGCGTAGTCGCCGGCGAGGCGGGGATCGAGCTCGACCTCCGCCTCGCGGCCGGGCAGGCGCCCGCGGCCGTCGAGGACGCCGGCCTCGATCTCGAGCTCCCACTCGTCGGGGATCTTGACGCCGAGCGGGGAGAAGACCTTGATGCCGTTGTCCTCGAAGGGGTTGTGGGAGGCGGAGATGACCGCCCCGGCGGCGAAGCCGTGCGTCTTCGTCAGGAAGGACACGGCCGAGGTGGGGATGACGCCGGCCGAGACGACCTCGCCGCCGCCGGCGCGCACGCCGCGGGCCAGGGCCCGCTCCATCCACGGGCCGGACTCGCGGGTGTCGCGGCCGACGAGGACCCTGGTCCCGAGGCCCTTCCGCTCGAGCAGCTCGGCGAGGGCCGTGCCGAGGCGGGCGATCGTCGGCGGGTCGAGCGGGAAGGCCCCCGCGACGGCCCTGACGCCGTCGGTGCCGAAGAGCTTCTTCTTCACCCTTTCTTCCTGGCCGTCGCCGTCCGGGCCGCGGCGGCCCTGTCCGGCTCGACGAAGACCGTCACCCGGGCGCTCGTCTGGATCGAGACGAGCCGGAGCTCCGGCCGGGGCAGGATGATGTCGGCCTCGAAGACGGTCGACGCGGCGATGCCCGAGACGTCGATCGGGGCCGTCGTCGCCGCCTCCTTGACCCGGACGCGGCTCTCCGGGCCCCGGACGAGGACGTTCGCCGGCTCGATCTCGGTCCGGGCGATGTGGAAGCCCGCGGCCGTCTTGCCGCGGACCGTCGGATGGAGGTCGAGGGTCGCCTCGGCCGTCCGCTCCAGCCTGATCGCGACCTTGCCCGGCGAGATCTTGACGACCTCGGCGCCCGGGGGGACGGCGATCATCGAGACGTTGAGCGGGTACTCCTGCTGGAGGACGGAGGCGTGGTCGAGGTCGACCCTGGCCACGAGGCCCGACGGGCGGATCTCGTCGAGGACGCGGTTGGGGGCCCGGAGCGTGATGTCGACCGTGGCCGCCGGCCGCTCGACGATCTCGAGCCCCGAGGGGACGTTGCGCGTCTCGAGGGGGATGGTCAGGGACTTCTCGGAGTACATCTTCTCGGCCGGGACGAGGAGGAGCCACAGGCCGAGCGCCAGGCCGAGCGAGACGAGCTTCAGCTGCCAGTCCCGGACGAACAGCCTCCTGATCTGGCTTCTCATCGGTCCCTCAGGTATCCGAGCAGGCGCTTTTCCATGGCCTCCTTGTCGTCGAACCGCTCGAGCTGGCCCTTGATGGCCAGGGACACGGTGCCCGTCTCCTCGGAGACGACGATGACCGCCGCGTCGGTCTCCTCGGACAGGCCGATGGCGGCGAGGTGGCGCGTCCGCGTCTGGAACGGGCTCCTCAGGCTGTGGGCGGCCGGCAGAGGCAGGAGGCAGGCCGCCGCGACGATGGTGTCGCCCTTGATGATGACGGCGCCGTCGTGGAGCGGGGAGTGGGGGTAGAAGAGCGAGACGAGCAAGTTCTTGGAGAGGACGGCGTCGATCTCGGCCCCGCGGTCGGCGTAGGTCGACAGCGAGATCTCCTTCTCGATGGCGATCAGGGCCCCGATCTTCTTCTGGGACAGGAAGTCGATGGCCTGGAAGAGGTCGTCGATCTTCTCCTGGAAGGAGCGGAGGGCGAAGGGCTTGCGGAACGTCCGGGAGCCGATCTCGGTCAGGAACCTCCGGATCTCGGCCTGGAAGAGGACGATGATGGCGATGATGAGGTAGTTGATGAAGGACCGGATGATGCGGTTGGAAACGCCGAGCCGCCCCCAGACCGTCAGGAGATAGAGGGCGCCGATCAGGGCCAGCCCCACGGCGGCCTGGTAGGCCTTGGTGTCGCGGATGAGCAGGATGACCGTGTAGATCATGAAGGCGACGAGCAGGATGTCGAGGACGTCGAGGACGGTGATCTGCCGGAGGATGGTCCAGGCCTCAGCGAACATCGCCGGCCTTCCTTTCGGGGTCGTCGAGGCCCGGCCCGCCGGCCGCGAAGCCCGCGCCGCCGGCGGCCAGGACGGCCTCGGCCGTGCGCACGGCCCGGGCGACCGGCCCGACGTCGTGGACCCGGAGGATGTGGGCGCCGCGCTCGAACGAGAGGACGGCGGCGGCGATCGTCCCCTCGAGCCTTTCGCCGGCCGGCCGGTCGAGCAGCTGCCCCAGGAACGCCTTCCGGGAGACGCCCACGAGGAGCGGGCGCCGGAGGCCGGCGAAGGCGCCCTGGCGCCGCACGATCTCGAGGTTGTGCTCGAACGTCTTGCCGAACCCGACGCCCGGGTCGACGATGACGCGATCGCGGGGGATGCCGGAGGCCTCGGCGACCCGGATCCTCTCGTCCAGGAAGGCCCCGATCTCGCCGATGACGTCGTCGTAGCGCGGGGCGTCCTGCATGGTCAGCGGCGTCCCCTGCATGTGCATCAGGACGACCGCGGCCCCGGACCGGGCGACCGTGCCGGCCATGGCCGGGTCGAAGCGCAGGGCGCTCGTGTCGTTGACGATGTCGGCCCCGGCGTCGAGGGCGGCCCGGGCCACCGCGGCCTTGGTCGTGTCGACGGACAGCAGGGCGGAGGTCTTCTTCCTCAGGGCCCGGATGACCGGGACGACCCGCTCCATCTCCTCCGCCTCGGGCACGGGGCGCGAGCCGGGACGGGTGCTCTCGCCGCCGACATCGATGATGTCCGCGCCCTCGTGGACCAGCTCGAGGCCGCGGGCGACGGCCCGGTCGGTCTCGAGGTAGAGCCCGCCGTCGGAGAAGGAGTCGGGGGTGACGTTGAGGATGCCCATGAGCCAGGCGCGGGGGCCGAGGAGGAAACGGCGCCCCCGGATGTCCAGGGTGCGCGTCTCTCTCGTCATGGCCGTCCCCGTCTCAGCTCTCTTTGGGCCCTTCGGCGGGCGCGGTGGGCGCGACAGGCGCGTCGGGCGCCGGGGCCTCCGGCTTCTTTTTGCCGTCGACGATGGCGTTGATCTCGTCCGAGCTCAGGGCCTCTTTCTCCAGGAGGAGGGCGGCGATCTTGACCAGCTTGTCGCGGTTGGCCTCCATCAGCTCCTGGGTCCGGTTGTAGCTCCGCATGATGATCTTCTTGACCTCGTCGTCGATCCGCTCGGAGGTCTTCTCGCTGAAGTTCTTGTTCACGGCCAGGTCGCGGCCGAGGAAGATGAGGTCGTCCCGCTCGCCGAAGGTCAGGGGGCCCAGCTCGGACATGCCCCACTGGCAGACCATCTTGCGGGCGATCTCGGTGGCCTTCTCGAAGTCGTTGGCCGAGCCGGTCGTCGTCTTGTTGAGGAACATGATCTCGGCGACGCGGCCGGCCATGAGCACCGACAGCTGGGCGAAGAGGTATTCCTTGGTGTAGGTGTAGCGGTCGTCGAGGGGCAGCTGCTGGGTCAGGCCCAGGGCCAGGCCCCTCGGGATGATCGTGACCTTGTGGATGGGGTCGGCCTCGGGGATGAGCGCGGCGGTCAGGGCGTGGCCGGCCTCGTGGAAGGCGGTGTTCTTCTTCTCCTCGTCGCTGATGATCATGCTCTTGCGCTCGACGCCCATGAGGACCTTGTCCTTGGCGTACTCCATGTCCTTCATCATGACCTTGTCCTTGCC
The DNA here is from genome assembly GCA_964517245.1 of uncultured Eubacteriales bacterium. Taxonomy (GTDB): domain Bacteria; phylum Acidobacteriota; class Aminicenantia; order Aminicenantales; family Saccharicenantaceae; genus RBG-16-66-30. The sequence goes on from CAZFBC010000119.1 coordinate 7,507, forward strand.
CAGGCGGGCGGCGATGAGCGCGGCCTCGTTGACCAGGTTGGCCAGGTCGGCGCCGCAGAAGCCGGGGGTCGAGCGGGCCAGGACCTTGAGGTCGACGTCCTCGCCGAGGGGGATCTTGCGGACGTGGACGCCGAGGATCTCCTCGCGGCCCTTGACGTCGGGCATGTTGACGACGATGCGGCGGTCGAACCGGCCGGGCCGGAGCAGGGCGCTGTCGAGGATGTCGGGGCGGTTGGTCGCGGCGATGAGGATGACGCCCTCGTTCGAGTCGAAGCCGTCCATCTCGACGAGGAGCTGGTTGAG
>CAZFBC010000120.1:0-7804 GCA_964517245.1 uncultured Eubacteriales bacterium
CTGCGACGGGGCCCGCCTCATGATCGCCGACGGCGCGTTCGAGGACCCCGTCCCCGAGGCCTTCTTCGCCTACCACGTCGACGACACGCTCAAGGCCGGCCGGATCGGCTACGCCTCGGGCTTCATGTCGGCCAACGTCGACGGCTTCACCCTGGAGATCAAGTCCGAGGGCTGCCACGGGGCCAGCCCCTGGCTCTGCGTCGACCCCGTCGTCGTCGGCGCCCAGATCGTCACCGCCCTCCAGGTCATGATCTCCCGGGAGTTCAGCGTCCACGACAACACGGTCATCACCGTCGGCTCCTTCCACGCCGGGAGCGCCCCCAACGTCATCGCCTCGTCGGCCCGGCTCGAGGCCACGGTCCGCAACTACGGCGAGAAACAGCGCCTCGTCCTCCGGGACCGCATCACCCGGCTGGTCGCCAACATCTGCGAGGCCGCCGGCGCCGCCTTCGACCTCGACTACCAGTTCGGCACGCTCTCGGTCTACAACGACCCGGACCTGACCGCCCGGGCCCTGGCCGTGGCCGGGCGCGTCCTCGGCTCGAAGGCGGCCCTCGTCGAGCAGAAGCCCGAGATGGGCGGCGAGGACTTCAGCTACTTCGGGACGATCGCCCCCGCGGTCATGCTCAACCTGGGGGTCGTGCCGCCGGACCTCGACGCGACGGCCGTCCACTCGCCGACCTTCCTCGCCGACGAGGCCGCCATCCCCATCGGCGTCGACCTCATGGCCAACATCATCGTCGACCGCCTGACGCGGCCGGCCCGGCCGGCGGGGAAAAAACTCCCTTGAATTCGCCGGCCCGGGCGACTAAATTAACGGCAGAGACCTTTCTCAGCGAACCCACCGAGGAGGACCGACCATGAAAAGAACGCTGACCGCATTCCTCGCCCTCGCCCTCGTCCTGATGGGCGCGGGCTGCGCCAGCATGAACAAGACGACCCAGGGCGCGATCATCGGCGCCGCGGGCGGCGCGGTCGTCGGCGGCGTCGTCGGCAAGATCGCCGGCAACACGCTGCTCGGCGCCATCGCCGGGGCCGCCGTCGGCGGGGCCGCCGGGGCCTTCATCGGCCGCCACATGGACAAGCAGGCCGAGGAGATGCGCCGCGACCTCGAGGGCGCCAAGGTCGAGCGCGTCGGGGAGGGCATCAAGATCACCTTCGACTCGGGCCTCATGTTCGACGTCAACAAGTACGACCTGCGCGACGCGAGCCGGGAGAACCTGGCCAAGCTGGCCGTCATCCTCAACAAGTACCCCGACACGAACATCCTCATCGAGGGCCACACCGACTCGACCGGCACCCGGGAGATCAACATGCCGCTGTCCGAGAACCGGGCCAGGGCCGTCTCGGGCCACCTGGCCGGGCTGAGCGTCCTCTCGACGCGGATGTCCGTGGCCGGCTACGGGCCTGACCAGCCCATCGGCGACAACGCCACGGTCGAGGGGCGCCAGCAGAACCGCCGCGTCGACCTGGCCATCATGGCCAACGACAAGCTCAAGAAGATCGCCCAGGAATCGGTCAAGGGCGCGGCGTGAGGGCGCCGCTCGCCGCGGGGCTCGTCGTGGCCCTGATCCTCGCCGCGGGGGCCGCCCCGCAATCGCCCGCGGACGCCGGCGTCGAGACCGACCCCCTCGTCCTGGCCAAGCTGGCCCGCTGGCAGGACTGGAAGTTCGGGCTCATGATGCACTGGGGCCCCTACAGCCAGTGGGGCGTCGTCGAGTCCTGGTCCATCTGCTCCGAGGACGAGCCCTGGTGCCGCCGCGCCACGGACGACTACGTCGAATACAAGAAGGCCTACGAGGCCCTGCCGCGCACCTTCAACCCGGTGAAGTTCGACCCGGCCGCGTGGGCCGCCGCGGCCGAGGCCGCCGGGATGCGCTACGTCGTCATGACCTCCAAGCACCACGACGGCTTCACCATGTACGACACCAAGCAGACGGACTACCGCATCACGGCGCCCGGCGTCCCCTTCCACGCCCACCCCAGGGCCGACACGCTCCGCGCGGTCTTCGACGCCTTCCGGGCCCGGGGCTTCGGGACCGGCGCCTACTTCTCCAAGCCCGACTGGCACCACCCCGACTTCTGGGCGCCGGAGTGGGCGACGCCCGACCGCAACGTCAACTACAGCATCGAGAAGTACCCGGAGCGCTGGCAGCGCTTCCGCGACTTCACCTACCGCCAGATCGAGGAGATCGTCTCCGGCTACGGGCCGCTCGACATCCTCTGGCTCGACGGCGGCTGGGTCCGGCCCGCGCCCATGGTCGAGATCGCCCCGGGCCACTTCGTCAAGAACCCCAAGAACATGGACATCGACATGCCCCGGATCGCGGCCATGGCCCGCGGGCATCAGCCCGGCCTGCTCATCGTCGACCGGACGGTCACGGGCCGCTACGAGAACTACCGCACGCCCGAGCAGGAGATCCCGGAGAAGCCCCTCCCCTACGCCTGGGAGACCTGCATGACGATGGGCGACTCGTGGTCGTACAACCCCCGGGACCGCTACAAGCCGGCCCGCCGGCTCGTCCATCTGCTCGTCGACATCGTCTCCAAGGGCGGCAACTTCCTCCTCAACGTCGGCCCGAGCCCCGAGGGCGAGTTCGCGCCCGAGGCCCTCGACCGCCTGCGCGCCGTCGGGGAGTGGATGAAGGTCAACGGCGAGGCCATCTACGGGACCCGGCCCGTCGCCCCTTACAAGGAGGCCAAGACCTGCTTCACGGCCCTGCCCGACGGGACGGTCCACGCCATCTACCTCGCCGACGAGGACGAGACCGCGCCGCCGGCCAAGGTCATGCTGACGTCGATCGCCCCCGCCCCGGGCAGCGCCGTGCGGATGCTCGGCGTGCGCGAGCCCGTGCGCTGGGAGAAGGTCGGCAAGGGCGCCCTTTTGACGCTGCCGCCGGGCGCCGTCGCCCGGCCGCCCTGCCGCCACGCCTGGGTCTTCAAGTTCAAGGCCGCCCGGGCGGCCGAGGGCCCCGGCGGATGACGACGAGGGGCTCGAGCGTCCTGCTCGCCCTCGTCGCGGCCGCCGCCTCCGTCCCCGGGGCCGAAGCCGGGTGGCTCCGCGGCTACGCGGCCGCGCTCTCCGGCGAACGGATATCCTACCACTCGCCCTATCCCGACGTCACGGCGGCGCTCATCGCCCGGGCTACCGACGGGACCATGGCCGTCGCCTGGGAGACCGAGCCCGTCCCGGCCGGCTGGGGCGACCGGCCGGCGACCTTCGTCTGGCTGGCCGGGCTGGCCACGGGGAAGGGCGCCCACCGCTTCGACCTGACCGTCGACGGGGAGAAGGCCCTCGCGTTCCGGACCTCGGCCGACGCGTCGCGCCGCGCGTGGCGCGAGACGGGGCCGGACGGCGTGAGCCTGTCTTTCGAAGCGGTCATGGTCGACCAGTTCGGCGAGCTGTTCGGCTTCATGCGGCTCGAGGTGCCGGCCGCGCGCCTGCGTCCGGGGCGGCCCCTGCGGCTCGAAGTGACCGGCGAGAAGGGCGCGAGCAGCGACTGGTTCATGGTCTTCCTCGACGACCTGCGCCGCGACGTCTGGGCCCGGAGCGAGCAAGCGCTGGTGCGGCGGGACGGCGCCCTCTTCCAGGTCGTTCGCGTCGAGATGAGCCACCTCGGGCCGAAAGCGGCGGCGACCGTGTCGTGCGGCGGGGCCTCCCCGCGGCGCCTCGAGCTCGGGCTGGGCTACAACGCCCTCGAGGTCCTCGTCCCCGCGGTCGGAAAGGAAACGCCCGTCACGGTCGAGGTGGCGCTCGACGACGGCTCGGTCCGCCGGGGCGAGATCGCCCTCAAGCCGGTCGTGCCGCGCGAGATCTGGCTCCTCCCCCACTCCCACGTCGACATCGGCTACTCGGACGAGCAGCCGGTCGTCGAGAGGAAGCACTGGCGCTATTACGGCGAGGCGATCGGGCTGGCCCGGAAGACGGCCGGGCACCCCGAGGGGGCGCGGTTCAAGTGGAACACGGAGCAGGCCTGGGCGGTCGAAACCTACTTCCGCCAGGCCGGCGAGGACGACCGGAAGGCCTTCCTCGAGGCCGTGCGCGAGGGCTCGATCGGGCTCCAGGGGACGCTGGCCGGGGTCCTGACCGGGCTCTGCCATCCCGAGGAGCTCTTCCACCTGACCGCGTTCGCGCGCGACCTCGGCCGGAGGGCCGGGCGGGCCGTCGACTCGGTCATGGTCACGGACATCCCGGGGCAGTCCTGGTCCCTGGTGCCGGCGCTCGCGCTGGCGGGGATCAAGTACGTGTCGAGCGGGCCGAACTACATGCCGAACCTCTTCGACGGCGGCGACCGGATCGGCTGGGCGCTCAAGGCCTGGGCCGACAAGCCCTTCTACTGGGAGTCGCCGTCGGGGCGGGAACGGGTCCTCTTCTGGATGGCCGGGCGGGGCTATTCCTGGTTCCACGGCCTCAACATGGGCTCCCTGCCGAAGGCGCCGCCGTACCGCGTCTTCGAGTACCTGAACGAGCTCGAGGCCGAGGGCTACCCCTACTCCATGGTCCAGGTCCGCTACACGGTCGGCGGCGACAACGGGCCGCCCGACCCGGAGCTGGCCGATTACGTGAGGGACTGGAACGTAAAATACGCCTCGCCGCGGATCGTCATCGCCACGGCGTCGGAGATGTTCGCGGAGATGGAGCGGCGGCACGGGGAGGCGATCCCGGTCGTTCGCGGCGACTTCACCGGCTACTGGGAGGACGGCGCGGCCTCGACGGCGCGAGAGACGGCCGCGGCCAGGGCGGCCGCGTCGCGACTCGTCCAGGCCGAGGCGCTCTGGTCCGTCCTGGGCAAGGGCAGCTTTCCGGAGGCGAAGGACGCCGAGGCCTGGCGGCAGGTCGTGCTGTGGAGCGAGCACACCTGGGGCGCCCACGACAGCGTCTCGGACCCGGACGGCGACGGGCCGCGGGCCCAGTGGGACTACAAGAAGGCCATCGCCGAAGCGGCGGACCGGCTGTCCCGGGAGCTTCTCGCCGGGGCGGCGGCGCCGGCGGGAGGGGCGGCGATCGACGTCGTCAACACCTGCTCGTGGGAGAGGACCGATCTCGTCCTCGTTCCGGCGGAGACGAGCGCGGCCGGGGACCTCGTCCGGGACGCCGCGGGCGCGGTCGTCCCGTCGCAGAGACTGCGGACCGGCGAGCTGGCCTTCGTCGCGTCGGGCGTGCCGGGATTCGGGGCCAAGCGCTATGTCGTCGACAAGGGCCGGGGCGGAGGCGGGGGCGGAGCGCGGGCCGAGGGGTTCGAGGTCGCGACCGGTTCGATCGCCGCCGTCCTGAGCCCGGAGACGGGCGCCGTCGCCGGCCTTCGCTGGAAAGCGGCCTTCGCTTCGCCGGCCCGCGAGCTCGTCGACCCGACGATTCAGCCTGGTCTGGCGCACTATCTCTATGTTCCCGGCGTCGATCCGCGAACGGCCAAGACCGTTTCCGCGGTCAAGGTCCGGCCCGGCGAAAGAGGCCCCCTTGTCGCCTCGCTCGTCGTCGAGTCGAACGCCCCCGGAGCGAAGGGGCTCGTCCGCGAGTACCGCGTCGTCGACGGGCTCCCCCGCCTCGACGTCGCGGTGACGATCGACAAGGCCAGGGTGCGGGACAAGGAAAGCGTCCACCTGGCCTTCCCCTTCGCCGTGCCGGGCGGCACGGTCCGGGTCGACGTCGGCTGGGGCTTCACCCGGCCCGAGATCGACCAGATCGAGGGGGCCTGCCGGGACTTCTTCTGCGCCCGCGACTCCGTCGACGTCTCCAACGCCGAGTACGGCGTGACCTGGACGGCGCTCGACGCCCCGCTCGTCGAGGTCGGGGCCATGACCGACGAGACGCCGCGCGAGAACGGCCGGCGGGCCTGGCTCCGCCGGCTCGAGCCGTCGACGGCCCTGTTCTCCTACGCGATGAACAACTACTGGCACACCAACTACAAGGCCGACCAGGAGGGCCCCGTGACCCTGCGCTACGCCGTCGCGCCGCACGCCGGACAGGACACGGCGACGGCGAAACGGCTCGGCCTGGAGGCCGCGGCGCCTCTCGTCGCCGTCCCCGCGGACGCCGCCGCGCCCGTGCCGCGCTTCCCCCTCACGGTCGAATCGGCCTCTCTCGTCGCGACGTCGCTCAGGCCGTCGAAGGACGGACAGGCCTGGATCCTGCGCCTGTTCAACGCCTCGCCGGCCGCCCGGCCGCTCCGCCTGTCCGGGGAGGCCTTCGACCGGGGGCGCGTCTTCCTCGGCGACCTCGACGGGACGGCCGGGGCGCCCGTGACCGCCCCCCTCGACGTCCCCGCCTTCGGCATCCTCACCCTCCGCGTCGACCGTCCCCGCTGATCGACCGCCGGCCGCCGGTCGCGCGGCAACGGTTTGGCCGGTCCCGTTCGTTCCGATATAATGGATGCATGCACGACCCGGGAGGAATCATGACCGCCAAGACCCGTCGTTCCCATAGAGCGGCCGCGTGGACCGCCTCATCCCTCGGCCTGCTGGCCCTGCTGGCCGCCCTGCCGCCCGCGGCGCCGGCCCAATACACGACCCCGGCACCCGGCCGGACGGACCCCAGGGCCAAGCCGGGCCTGCCGGTCGACATCGTCGTCAACCTCAGCGACCTCTGGAACATCCAATCCTCGGAGAAGGCCAAGGGGACCGGCGAGGAGATCTCCCGGCCCGGCTTCAAGATCGACGGCTGGCACCCCGCCGTCGTCCCCTCGACCGTCCTCGGGACGCTCGTTCAGAACAACGTCCACCGGGACATCTTCTTCGGCAGGAACCTCGAATCCGTCGACACGGCCGCCTTCGACGTCCCCTGGTGGTACCGCAAGGAGTTCACCGTGCCGACGCTGCCCGGCCTGACGCGCACGCGCCTCGAGTTCGACGGCATCAACTACCGGGCCAACATCTGGCTCAACGGCCGGCTCGTCGCCGACGCCGCGACGACGTTCGGCCCCTTCCGGCGCTTCGTCGTCGACGTGACCGCGGACGTCAGGAGGACCGAGAAGAACGTCCTGGCCGTCGAGGTCTTCCCGCCGCGGAAGGGCGAGCCGGCGATCGGCTGGGTCGACTGGAACCCGGCGCCCCCCGACCGCAGCATGGGCCTCTTCCGCGAGGTCCGCGTCCGGGCCACCGGCGACGTCTCCATCGAGAACCCCTTCGTCGTCACCCGGCTCGACCTGCCGTCGCTCCAGGAGGCCCGGCTCACGGTCTCGGCCGAGCTCGTGAACCACTCCGGCGCGGACGTCACGGGCACCCTCCAGGGCCAGATCGAGGGCCTGCGCTTCTCCCGGGAGGTGGACCTCCGGGCCGGGGAGACGAAGACGGTCGCCTTCACGCCCGAGACCGAGCCCGGGCTGGTCGTCAAAGACCCCCGGGTCTGGTGGACCCACGACCTCGGCCGGCCGGAGCTCTACCTCCTCAACCTGTCGTTCGTCCTCAAGCAGGACAAGGAGGCCGGCAAGCCGGCCCCGGACGACCCGGCCGACGACGCGGGCAAGCCCAAGGCCAAAGAAGAGAGGCTGCGCCGCATCCCCGGCATGCCCCGGGTCATGCCCTCGGACACGAGGGCCGTCCGCTTCGGCATCCGCGAGGTCTCCGACTACCTGACCGGGGACGGCCACCGCGGCTACATGCTCAACGGCCGCAAGATCCTCGTCCGCGGCGGCGGCTGGGCCGACGACCTCCTCCTCGACGTCCGGCCCGCGAAGCTGGCCGCGGAGATCCTCTACGTCCGCCACATGAACCTCAACGCCCTCCGGCTCGAGGGCTTCTGGGGCACGAGCGAGGCCCTCTACGACCTCTGCGACCGCAACGGCATCCTGGTCCTGGTCGGCTGGAG
>CAZFBC010000121.1:0-7784 GCA_964517245.1 uncultured Eubacteriales bacterium
CGCTCGAGGGGGCCCCGCGCGACCGCTACCTGGCCTACGCCCGGGCCTCGGCCGACTGGACCCACGCCCATACCGGCGAGCTCCTGGCCCGGTGGCGGGAGACCTTCGACCCGCTCAACGTCTTCGGCTACCGCGCCCCCGGCGGCCTGCTGGAGATGGCGGTCATCTATGCCTATCTCTACGAGAAGGAGAGGAAGCCCGAATACGCCGCCCGGGCCAAGGAGGTCCTCCTGACCTACGGCGACTTCAGGTCCGTCTACCCCGAATCCTCGGTCCGGCTCCGTCCCGATTACGCGGACGGCGTACCGGCCCTCTCCGACTTCTTCACGGCCATGCGCTACATCCGGACGTACGACGCCCTGCGCCGTCTCGGCCGCCTCTCCCCCGCCGAGGAGGCGAAGGCGGCGGACATCATCGCCGGGAGCATGCGCTACCTCCTCCGGACCCAGGAATGGGGCCCGATGAACCGTTCGGCGCTCCGGGCCGAGACGCTGGCCTGGGCCGTCAGGGCCCTGCCGCGGCATCCGGACGCGCCGACGTGGGAGATGCAGCGGCGGGCCCTGGGCGACGACAACTGGGGGAACTGGCAGATCGAGGACGCCACGATCTACAACGGCGTCTGGCTCTACTCGCTGCTGGGATACGCCGACGCGCTGGGCAGGATGAAGGAGCTGTTCGCCACGCCGGAGATGTATTATTACGGCCAGTACTACCTCAACCTGATGTGCCCGGCCGGCGTCGTCCCCGACCTCGGCGACGCCCACTGGACGTCGAATTGGACGCACTTCCTGGTCTACTTCGAGGCCGCCGCCGCGGCCCTCGGGGACCCGGGCCTCAAGTGGGCGGCCGAGACCATCGCCTCCAGGTTCGTCGACTTCGGCCAGCCGACCAGCTCCGGCCTGGGGTACATGCTCCTCGACTGCTACCGTTGGGGGACGGACGCCGTCAAGGCCGCCGTGCCGACCTCCCCCTCCATGGAGGTCATGGAGGACGTCCAGGGCAAGAAGATCGTCTTCCGCAACGGGTGGTCCCCCCTCTCGAGCTACCTTCTCCTCAATTACCGCGACGAGGGCGACGGCGGGCTCAACTTCCGCGACTACCTCCGGGACACCATCCCCGTCGAGGAGGAGAAGATGACCCACGGCCACGCCGACGAGAACAGCGTCGTCCTGCTGATGTCGGGCGGCTCGGTCCTGCTCCACGACGGCGGCTACCGCGACTACATGCCCTCGGGGCCCTACGGCGCCTACCGGCAGGACTACTTCCACAACCGCCTGTGCGTCCGTCCGGAGAAGATCTTCTGGGGCCAGAGGGAGGGCCAGTCCCGCTACAGCGTCCGCGACGCCGTCCCCGGGCAGCCCATGCTCGAGTTCATGCGCAACGCCGGCTCCTACCGGCCGGTCCGGACGGGTAAGGTCGACTTCCTCGGCTTCGACGACTTCGACTACAGCCGGACGCGCGTCGTCGACGACGGCTGGGGGTACCAGGCCGACCGGGTCGTCGTCTTCGTCAAGGACCCGGAGTGCATCGTCGTTTTCGACGTCTTCAAGGCCCTGCGCGAGGGCTACTTCACGATGGGCGCCTTCTGGCACACCCGCCAGGTCCACGCGCGGGGGGATCACTGGTACGACACCGGCTACGACCGCATCCAGACGGCCGAGCTGCCGGCGGACAGGCGCCTGCTCATCCTCTTCCCGGCGGCGGAGCCGCGCCTGGAGGGGGTCGAGGCCGAGAAGCGCCATTACCAGGACGAGTGGCTCGTCCACCAGTCGTGGGCCCAGCACTTCGAGCTCGGCGAGACCTGCGCGTTCGTCACCGTCCTCGTCCCGCACGACGCCGGACAGGACCCGGCGGCGCTGGCGGCACGCGTCTCGCTCCTCGCCGCCGAGCCGGCCCGGGGGGCGACGGGGGTGGCCATCAAGTCGGGCGAAGGGGAGATCGTCGTCGGCGTCAAGAACGACCTGCGCAGGGACATGAGCCGCGATCACCGCCGGCCCCGCTACACCTACGACGCCGGGCGGATCAGGCTCGGCGCCCTCGAGACCGACGGCGACTTCGTCTTCGCCTCGACCCGGGACGGGCGCTTCGACTACACGATCGTCAACCTGACCAAGGCCGTCCGCGACGGCGTGACGCTCGTCGAGGCCGGCGAGAGCACCTTCGGCCTGGGCTTCGACGGGGAACCGGACCGCGGCGGCGTGGGCAAGATGAGGTATTGGCGGGACAAGGCGGCCCTGCGCTGAGGGCGCCCGGCCGGCCCTAGAGGGGCAGGCCCTGCTGCTTGCGCTGGGCCGTCTTTTGGAGCTCCTGGCCCTCGGCCACGAGCCCGGCCAGCTTGTCGAGGGCCATCCGGATCTTGATGTTGGCCAGTTTCCGCTTGCCCGACCGCTGGGTCTCGAACCGGGCCTGGAGATAGGCGGCGATCTCCTCGGGGCTCATGATGTTCCTGACGAAATCGTCGGCCGTGAGCTCGGCCTGCAGCTCCTCGACGGACTCGCCCTTGACGACGATCTTGTTCTCGACGAGCGCCCGGGCCCGCCAGGTCTCGAAATCCTTGGCGGCGTAGATGGGGATCGGGCCGAGAAGCTTCTTGGCGTCCTGGAGGGTCTGGTCGTAGAAAGCCTTGCCCTCCTTGAGCAGGTTCCGGGCCCGGTAATATTCGGGGGCGTTCGTGGCGACGTTGCTTTCGAGGTAGCCGCGGAACATCTGGATGGCCTCGGAGAGGATGGCGAACGAGCGGCCCGCCCGTATGAAGATCTCACGCTCGACCTGGACCTGCATCTCCTTCGACCCTGACCCGGAATCTAGCACAGGGCCCGGGCCCTGTCAAAACCTTTATTTCCCCCGGACGGCCGCGGCGACGACGTTGGCCACCTTGCTGCGCAGGGCGATGATGTCCCCCTTGTCGTCCGGGTGCGCCCTGTTGGTCAGGAAGACCACCGACGTCCGCGTCTCCGGGTCGATCCAGATCGAGGTCCCCGTGTAGCCGGAGTGGCCGTACGACCTGGTCCCGAACAGATCGCCGCGGACCGTCGCGTAGTCCGTGTCGACGTCCCAGCCGAGGCCGCGGCCGGCGTGACCCAGCTTGGGGAAGATCTCGGTCATGCGCTCGACGGAGAGAGGGCTGAGGACGCGGACGCCGTTCGCCTCCCCGCCGTTGAGGAGCATCTCCGCGAACACGGCCAGGTCGTCGGCGGTCGAGAACAATCCGGCGTTGCCCGAGACCCCGCCCTGCAGGCGGGCCAGGGGGTCGTGGACGACGCCGCGCAGGGGCTTCCCGTCGACGACCTCGGTCGGCACGCACAGCCCCAGGAAAGCCTCGGCCGGCCGGAAAAAGGTCCTGGTCATGCCGAGAGGCCGGAAGATCTCCGCCTCGGCGAACGCGGCCAGGGTCTGGCCCGTGACCTTGTGGACGACGTGGGCCAGGGTGATGTAGTTGAGGCAGCTGTAGACGAACTCCTCCGCGACGGGCGATTCCTTGGGCAGGCCGGCGATGAGCCTGACCAGGTCCGCCGTCGCGCACGGGTCCCCGAGCTTTTCCGCGGCCTCCGCGGCGTCCGTGTAGGGGGGCAGGCCCGACGTGTGGGTCAGGAGGTGAAAGAGGCGCGCCTCCTCCCCGGGGATACCTTTCTCGCCGTGCCAGACGGAGAACTCCGGCACGAAGACGCCGACCCGGTCCCAGAGCCGGACCTGGCCGCGCTCGACGAGGAGCATGACCGCCGTCGCCGTGGCCACGGGCTTGGTGAGGGAGGCCAGGTCGAAGATCATGTCCGCCGTCATCGGGCGGCGCTCGGGGACGCGCTGGGAGTCGCCGAAGGCCTTGCGGTAGACGACCTTGCCCCGGCGCGCCACGAGGAGGACCGCGCCGGGGAAGTCCCGGCGCGCGACCGCCGCGTCGACGAGCCCGTCGAGCAGGGCCAGCTGCTTCGAGGACATGCCCACGGACTCGGGCTTGGCCGACGGGAGGGCGGCCCCCTCCGTCGGGGACGGTCCGGGCGCGGCGAGAGCCGCCAGGAGCAAAAGGCCCGCGATCTTACGCATGCCGGTCCCTCCGATTCATCGCGCCGCCGGTCCGGGCGGCGCCTCTTTCCAGACCAGTCCGTCCTGGCGGATGTGCCAGCTCTCGCCGCCCCCGGCCGCGGCATAGACCGCTTCGAACAGGCTCGCGGTCGTCCGGACGACCGGCGGATAGGACCAGCCCTTGATCCGCAGGGACCGGTCGTTCCCGAGGCCCAAGGTCGCGAGGTCGGCGCTGAATTCCCCGTGCTCGAAACGGCGGGCCCGCTCGGCGTAGTAGATCCTGCGCAGGGCCCACTTCACTTTTTCTTCGGCGCGGCGGGCGAACTTCTCTTTCCCCCGCCCCGGGACCTTCGCCGAGAACTGGACGAAACCCCACATCTCCGGGTAGTGGATGTTGACGACCCCCTGAGGGGCCCAGGTCCAGTTGTCCTCCGGAAGCGGGCGGCCCGTATCGGCGTCCCGGGCCTTGACGGTGGCGCCGTTCTCGACGTCGACGCGGTATTCGACCCGGGAGAAGTTGACCCGCCACTGCTCCCCGGCCGCCGGGCGCTCGGGCTTTTCGGGGATGCCTTCCCTGAGGACGGCGAAGGGCAGGGCGATCTCGATCGTCCAGGCCCGGTCGAGGTCCGAGGGGTCGTTGAGCGTGCCCATGACGTGGACGGCGGTCCTGAGCCCCTGGACGTCCCAGGCGTGGACGGCCGGGCCGCCGTCGCGGTAGGGCTTGACGAGCAGGAGGTCCCAGACGGTGTTCAGGGCGTTCATCTCCAGCTCGAAGTAATTGTGGGTGTCGCCGTCGGGGTCGATGAAGACCTCGAAGTCGTTGTCCTGGAAGATGACGGAGTCCCTCGCGGTCAGGGTGGCCCAGACGTGCGGCTCTTCGAGGTAGGCGCCGACGTAGAAGTATTCGTCGTCCCAGAGCATCTGGGCCCGGGTCCGGAAGCGGGGCGCCGGTTTCGCCGGGCCCTCGATGTCGCCGAAGACCTCGGTCCAGTCCGCGTCCGCCCAAGACGCCTCGTCGAGCCGGCCGTCGACCCTGATCGGACCGGCCGCCCTCCGGCAGACGTACTCGAACGGGGCGAAGGCTGTCCGGGGCTCGGGGACGGGGACGTGCGGCACGGCCGCGACGGCCAGGCCGGCGACAAGAAGTCCGGCCGACAACGCATATCCAGGCCTCATGGGTCCGTCCTCCTTGCTCTCTATAAATCCAGCCAGCGGACGTCGTTGCCGCGCGCGGCCAGGAACTTCTCGAAATCGGCGAACGCGATCTCGAGCGTCGCCGTGTTGACGTTCGGATGGAAGCCCAGGGCGGGGCTCGCCTTGAGCGCCTCGTCGCAGACGACCCGGACGTGCCGGGTCTCGTCGTTGACCAGGCCGAAGGGCGAGACCGAGCCCGGCTCGACGCCGAGCCAGCGCTTCAGCCTTTCGGGCGAGGCGAAGCTGAGGCGGTCCTCGCCGAGTCGGGCATTGAGCCGCCGCAGGTCGATGCCCCGGGTGACGGGGGCGATGACGAGATAGTGGCGGTTCCCCTTGTAGTTCCGGAGAAAGAGGTTCTTGCAGTGGGTGCCCTTGAGCCCGGCCCAGTGCTTCTCGGCCTCCTCGACGGTGGCCACGGGCGGGTGCTCGTGCCGGACGCAGACGATCCCGAGCGAGGCCAGCGTATCCAGGACCTTGCGTTCGATCTCAGCCACGGGCATGTGACGACGCCTCTCTTCGGCCGTGCCGGGCCGGGGACACATTAAAACAAAGCGCTATCGGCGCGCAAGTCGGACCTCCGCCAGGACCGGATTGTGGTCGGAGACGAAGCGCCCCTCCCAGGAGCCCGGGAGGATCGCGGCCCGGAGGACCGTGATCCCCCGGCTGACGAAAATGTGGTCGATCGGCAGCGGTGCCCGGAAGTCCTCCCGGAAGCCGTTGAAGGAGAACGAGGGGCCGTAGGGTTTGCCGGCGGACGCGTCCCGGGCGTCGCGCAGGAACGGGCCGCCCGTCGCGGCGCCCGACACGAGCGTCCTGTAGGCCGGATCTTCCCGGGTGCAGTTGAGGTCTCCCGTCAGGACGGCCGGCGCGCCCCCGGCGATGCTTCGCACGGCCGCGAGAACGATGGCCGCGCTCTCGCGGCGGGCCCTTTCGCCGACGTGGTCGAAATGGGTGTTGAAGGCCACGAGAACGCCGCCCGTCCATTCGTCCCTGAGACGGGCCCAGGTCACCACCCGGGGGCAGGCCGCGTCCCAGCCCCTGCCGCCCGGCTCTTCCGGCCGCTCGGAGAGCCAGAAGGTCGAGGACCCGAGAAGCCGGAAGCGCTCCTTGAGAAAAAAGATCGGGTTGTACTCCCCCGCTTCCCTCCCGTCGTCCCGTCCGACGCCCACCCAGGCGTATTCCGGCAGGAGCCTCTCGAGGTCGTCGAGCTGCGAGGCCAGGACCTCCTGGAGACCGGCGACGTGGGGCCGGTGGAAGGCGATCGTGCCCGCCGCCAGCTCCTTGCGAAGCGGCCAGGCGTTCGGCCCGTCGGCCGGCGTGTTCAAGCGGATGTTGAAGGTCATGACCCGCAAAGCCGCGGCCGCGTCGCGGGCCGGACCGGGCAGGGTCGCGCAGGCCGCCGCGAGGAGGGAGAGAGCCGCTCCGGCGGCCGCGCGCCGCCACGGGGTCTTGTCCATGATGCTCCTTTGTTCGGTCATCCCGGATTATATCAACCGGAAGCCCGGGTTTCCAGCCGGCCCGCGATTCGGCTAGAATGGGCCCATGAGCATACTCTTCACGCCCGTGGCGATCGGCCCGGTCGCCGTTCCCAACCGCTTCGTCCGCTCGGCCACGCACGACTACATGGCCGACGACGAAGGGACCGTCACCGACGCCCAGGTCGCCCTTTACGTCCGTCTGGCCGAAGGCGAGGTCGGGCTCATCATCACCGGACACGCCAACGTCCAGCCTTCGGGCAAGGCCAGTCCGCGCCAGATGGGCGTCTTCGAGGACCGCTTCGTCGCGGGCCTGGCCCGCATCCCGGCGGCCGTCCACCGGTTCCCCTCGAAGGTCTTTCTCCAGATCGCCCACGCCGGCCGCCAGACGAAGGAAAAGCTCTGCGGCGGCGTCCCCGTCTCCCCTTCCGCCGTCCACGACCCGGTGTCCGGGGTCACGCCCCGCGAGCTCACGGACGGCGAGATCAAGGCCTTGATCGGGGATTTCGTCTCGGCCGCGGCCAGGGCCAAGCGGGCCGGCTTCGACGGCGTCCAGCTCCACGCCGCCCACGGCTATCTTCTTTCGAGCTTCCTGTCCCCCCACACCAACCGACGGACCGACGCCTGGGGCGGGTCCGTCGAGAACCGGGCCCGCGCGCTCCTCGAGATCCTCCGGGAGGTCAAGACCGCCTGCGGGCGGGAGTTCCCGGCGATCGTCAAGCTCAACGCGACCGATTTCCTCGATGACGGGCTGTCCGTCGAGGACGCGGTGACCGTGGCCCGCCTGCTCGAGGCAGCCGGCATCGACGGGATCGAGGTGAGCGGAGGCATGGCCGAAGCGGGCCGCGGCTCCGTCTGGCCGGGGTTGCGGGCCGAGGAGGACGAGGGCTATTTCGCCGGGTACGCGGACCGGATCAAGCGGGCCGTAGCGGTCCCGGTTTCCGCTCTCGGGGGGATCCGGAGCCTGGCCGTGGCCGAGCGGATCGTCGCGGAAGGGCGGGCCGATCTCGTGTCGCTCAGCCGCCCTCTCATCCGCGACCCTTTCCTCGTCAAACGCTTCCGGGAAGGCCTGACAGCCCGGTCCGAGTGCATCTC
>CAZFBC010000122.1:0-7776 GCA_964517245.1 uncultured Eubacteriales bacterium
CGTCATCGCCAATGACAAGCTGAAAAAAGCCGCGCAGGAAAAGGCCAAGGGCTGAGCCCTTGAGCCATACCAAGGAGGCCTGATGGACATCCTATGGACGATCGTCATCGGTTTCGTGATTGGGGCCATCGCCAAGCTGCTCACGCCGGGAAGGGATCCGGGGGGGTTCATCGTCACGATCCTTCTCGGCATCGGCGGCTCCTTCGCGGCGACCTACATCGGGCAGCGCCTCGGCTGGTATCGCGAGGGCCAGCCGGCCGGGTTCATCGGAGCGATCCTCGGAGCCATTCTGATCCTTATCGTTTATCGTTTGATCAGGAGGAGATAGCGGCCTCAGGCGCTTCTCGAGCTTGGTGAGCGGGAGATCTTCCCTCTTACTTAGCAGGACAAGTCCCCTTTTTTGGGATGATCCCCGGAACGGCCGGAAAAGCTCGGCCGGGCAAACCGGGTGCTCTATGACGCCTAAACGCCCAAATCCTGTCGTTCTCCCGAGGCCGGGCCGATTTCCCGATATAGCGAGTGAACGCGAAGCCCTTGGCACGAAATGTGCATTTATTCAGGCAGCCGCTTCCTCAGGCGAAGAGAGATTCCGAAGCGGCACGGTCGGGGAAGCCGGCGAGATTCGCAAGCGAGGAGGGATCGAATGAGAGAAGCCGGAAGCGCTCTACTGACGGTCATGATGCCCCTTTTCGTCCGGGGCGTCGCTTTGATGGTCTTGCTCCTTACCGCCCTCGCCCACGCGGCCTATTCGAGATCGCAGATTCTGGCGAAGGAGGCGGCGGATCGATTCCCGTTCTGTCGGGATGTCATGACCGCCGTTCACACGCTCCCATGAATACGACAGGGCAAGCCCAGCCGATCTCCCGGGGCGCAGAGAAGCTCGGCCCGCCGGGATGCGAGGCTCGAACGGGCGCTCGGCCGGCCAAGCCGCCTCGGAAGAAGAGCCGCACGGCTGACGCCGGTGCGGTCGGGCGTCCGGGGATCGAGGAGGCCCTGAAAGCCTCGGAACTCCGGTACCGCCGGCTCTTCGAGACGGCCAAGGACGGCATCCTCATCCTGGACGCGGAGACGGGGAGGATCGTCGACAGCAATTCCTATCTGGAGAAGATGCTCGGGTACTCCCACACCGAGCTGTTGGGCAAAAGGCTTTGGGAGATCGGGTCGTTCAAGGACATCGCCGCGAGCCAAGCCTCCTTCCAGGAGCTGCTGCGCAAGAAATACATCAGGTACGAGGACCTGCCGCTCGAGACCAAGGGCGGCGAGCACAGGCAGGTGGAGTTCGTCAGCAACGTCTACCGGGTCGATCACACCAAGGTCATCCAGTGCAACGTCCGCGACATCACCTCGCGCAAGCTGGCGGAAGCGGGCCTCCAGAGGGCGAACGAGAAGCTCTCGTCTCTGGTGGCGACTCTCCGGCACCGCGACAGCGAAATGACCCTGCTCAACCACATGAACGAGCTGCTTCAGACATGCGAAACGCAGGAGGAAGCCTTCCGCGTCATCCCCATGATCGCCGCCGAGCTGTTCGCCGGGCAGAGCGGCTGCCTGGCCGTCTTCCACGGATCCGGTCAATATCTCGAGACCGTGGCGCGTTGGGGCGACGGGACGTCCGTGGAGAACGTCTTCCCCATGAAGGACTGTTGGGCGATCCGACGCGGCCGGCCCCACGAGGTCGTGGATCCGAAGACGAGCCTGATCTGCGAACATTTTGTCCGTCCGCCGAAACGAGGCTATCTTTGCCTTCCCCTGACGGTGCAGGGCGAGACCCTGGGGATCTTCTATCTCGATGCCGCCCTCCCGAGCAAGGACGACCAGCCCTTCAATCAGCGACAATTGGCCGTCATGGCCGGCGAGACGATCAAGCTCTCCCTGGCCAATTTGAAGCTGCAGAAAACCCTGCACGAACAGGCCACGCGGGACCCTCTGACAGGGTTGTTCAACCGACGCTATCTCAACGAAACCCTGCCGCGCGAATTGCACGGAGCCCTGCGCCGGGACGCCCACCTCTGCCTGGTGATGATCGACCTGGACCATTTCAAAAGATTCAACGATACGTTCGGGCACGATACGGGCGACCTGGTCCTGAGGGAAGCGGGACGGCTGCTGCGCGAGAACCTGCGCAAGAGCGACGTCGCCTGCCGTTACGGCGGCGAGGAGTTCGTGCTCGTTCTGCCCGGCTCCTCTATGACGGACGCGATCCAACGCGTCGATCAGCTGCGCGCCCTGTTCGAGAAGCTCGAGATCCGCCAGAACGGCCAGCTGATGGCGACGACGACCATTTCGGCGGGGGTCGCGGCGGCCCCGGAGCACGGCGCGACCATGGAGATCCTGATGCAGGCCGCTGACAAAGCTCTTTACGCCGCCAAGGACGCCGGGCGGAACCGCATCGCCGCCTACGAGCCGACGAACTGACAGGGGGCCCTTTGAGACAAGGGCCATGGTCCCGGCGAGCGGAAAGTCCTGAATAAGAGGAAAACAGTGCTGTTTGAGGGACCGATCCCTTGAGCGTGACGCCGGCTCCGTCCGACCGAACGCGAGGATTTCACCGCGCGCCGCCTGGAATCGGGCCGTTCTTCCGGAGAGTCCCCCGATATTCCGACATTCCGAGATCGCGCGGACTCTGGCACGAATACGGCATTAGGGAGAGTAGCCTCTCCCGAGTTCCGCTTGCCCTCCGATGACGGCCGGTCGCGGAACAGCGAGAGGCGAGAGTCAAAGGAGGTCGAGGTGTTGGAAACAATCATCATCATCCTGGTCGTTCTGTGGGCTCTGGGGTTCTTCGCCTTCCATGTCGGCGGCGGCCTGATCCACGCGCTCATCGTCATCGCGCTGATCATTCTCGTCGTTCGACTGCTGAAGGGCCGGAAGATCCTCTAGCCGGAAACCTCCCCAATGATCGGGTCAAAGGGCCGGACCGCAAGACGGATAGGGACGTTCCTCGCAGGATTGGGACTGATGGCTCCCGCTCTCTTTCCCGCCCAGGTCTTCAAATACCGGAAGACCCTGCCTGATAAAGGACACTTGATCCGGACGGTCCCCTTCGAGAAATGGCTGAAAATGAATTATTGCGGTCCGGCCTGTTTGGCCATGGTCCTCAACTCCTGGGAGGGAACGCGGTCCTTCAGCCAGAAAAAGATCGCGGACGAGATCTTCGATTCCGGAAGCCAGGCGACCTACAACTCCGAGCTGGTCCTGTATCCGCGGACCAAGGGATACGAGAGCTACTCGTTCCAGGGCAGCCTGGAGATCCTGAAGGACCTGATCAGGAAGGACATCCCGGTGATCGTCCTGGCCAAGACCGTCAAGAAGATCGCCAAGGGTCACTACCGGGTGGTCATCGGATTCGACGATGACGCCGGACAGATCATCCTCCACGATCCCTATTTCGGAGGCCTGAGGGCCATGAAGGCCAAGTCGTTCATGAAGGCTTGGGAGCTCGGAAAGGGCCGCAACCAGTCCCGGTGGATGATGGCCGTGGTCCCCGGTCGAAGCCCTTTCCCTTTCCCCGCTCTTCGAAAGGACCCGCTGACCTCCATCAACCTGGCCACGGCCTATTACCGGAGGTCGGATTTCGCGAGATCGAGAGAGCAGTGGGAGAAGGTCAGGGAATCCCTCGGCGGGGACCCGTACGCCCTCTACAGCTTGGGCATGGTCAGCCTGAGACAGGGCCGGTTCGACGAGGCGGAGGCCTTGGCCCTCGAAGCCGTCGGCTTGGACGCGGAAAGCGCCTATGCCCACGACGTCCTGGGCCTGGCCCAGGCCAATCAAGGGAAGATGCTCCCGGCTCTTCAGTCCCTCGGTCAGGCTCTCAGGCTGGCACCCAAGGAGCGGTTCATCCGAGCGCATTATCTGCAAGTCAGGGCCATCTACATCGAGAGGGCCCGGCTTGAAGACATTCAAAAAAAGGAGAAGTCGAATGAAAAGACGGGTTAAGATCGGAAGTGTCCTGTTGCTGATCGTGCTGCTCTCCACTTTTGCCGCGGCGGCCGTTCAAAAACCGGCCTCCCAGCAGACGGAGACGACGAGCCAGCTCGTCATCGGCGCCCAGGACGTGATCACGGCGTCCGACGCCGGCGGAGGCGCTCTCACTTCGAGAGACCTCATCTGGATCATTTTGCTCGGTGTCGGGCTCATTGTCCTGATCCTGGTCCTTTGATCCGGCGTTCCCGGCGGCGCGGGAGATCCGAGGGGAGACCGTGCCCTCGTCTGGCCCAAACACGCGTGCGGGCGTCCTCTCCGAGGGGGGAGGACGCCCGTTCCAATCGGCGCGAGGAGGCATCGTTCCATGAAGCTGGCAGGCATCGTTCTCATCGTACTCGGAGCCTTGGCCCTGGCCTATCAGGGCATACGCTATACGACCCGGGAGAAAGTGATCGATCTCGGACCTCTCCAGGTCACGGCCTCGGAGCGGAAGT
This sequence comes from uncultured Eubacteriales bacterium, assembly GCA_964517245.1. Classification (GTDB taxonomy): domain Bacteria; phylum Acidobacteriota; class Aminicenantia; order Aminicenantales; family Saccharicenantaceae; genus RBG-16-66-30. The sequence goes on from CAZFBC010000122.1 coordinate 4,416, forward strand.
CCATCCCGCTGCCGCCGATCGTGGGCGGGGTCGCGCTCGCCGCGGGCATCGCGCTCATCCTGGCCGACCGGAAAAAGAAATAGGGACAGGCCGGCCATCGGGGAGAGGGTCCATGCCGAAGATGGTCTTCATCGAGCCGCGTGCCCCGAATCTCCACGTCTTCTCCGAGTTCCCCCTGCCGCGCCTGGGCGCCCTCATCCTCGGCACGATGATGAAGCAGAGGGGCTGGGACGTCGAAGTCTACGTGGAAGATCTGCGCCGGATCGATTACGACGCGGTCGCCGGGGCCGACCTCGTCGGCATCTCGACGATCACCTCGACGGCGCCCCGGGCCTACGCCATCGCCGACAAGGCCCGGGCCATGGGCCGGACCGTCCTCATGGGCGGTCCGCACGTGACCTTCCTGGCCGACGAAGCCCTGGAACACGCCGACTTCGTCTTCCGGGGCGAAGGCGAGCGGCCGCTCACGGCCTTCGCCGATGCCTGGGAAACCGGCCTCGACCCGACCGGCACCCCCAACCTGTCGTTCCTGGCGGCGGACGGCCGGATCGTCCATAACCCCCTTCTGCCCATGGAAAGCGATCTGGACAGGATCCCTTTTCCGGACCTCACGCTCCTCAAGCCCGACCCCCGGCGCCGGAGATTCCTGCCTCCCGTCCCCGTCCAGACATCGCGGGGCTGCCCCTTCGCCTGTTCCTTCTGCTCGGTGACCGGCATGTTCGGAAAGAAGTACCGCTTCCGCTCGACGGAGAACGTCATCGAAGAGCTGCGCCGGTACGATCGGCCCCAAAACGCCGTTTTCTTCTACGACGACAATTTCGCGGCCGACCGGGACCGGACCAAGGAGCTGCTCGAGGCCATGATCCGGGAGGGATTCAAATTCCCGTGGACGACCCAGGTCCGGGCCGACCTCGCCCAGGACACCGAGCTCGTCAGGCTGATGAAAGAGGCCGGCTGCCACACGGTGTACATCGGCTTCGAGTCGGCCAATCCCCGGAGCCTCGACGGCATGAAGAAGAAGCAGACCGTGACCGATCTCGTCCGGGCCGCCCGGGTCCTCCGCCGGCACAAGATCAACATCCACGGCATGTTCGTTCTGGGGTTCGACGAGGACGACTGGCCGTCCGTCAAGGAGACGGTCAAGTTCGCCAAGAGATCCCGGCTGTCCACGACCCAGTTCCTCATCCTGACGCCCCTGCCCGGGTCGGAGTTCTATGAGAAGATGACGGCCGCCAAGCGCCTCCGGTTCCGCGACTGGTCCCTCTACGACGCCCATCACGTCGTCTTCGAACCGGCCCTCTTTTCGCTCTCCGACCTGCAAAAGGCCCAGCTCTACTGCCACAGGAAGTTCTACTCCCTGAGACAGGTTTTCCGGAAGGCCCTCGCCGGCCAGTGGCTCGCCGTCGGGGTCGCCCATTACGCCCGGAAGCTCAACCGGACGTGGATGAAACGCAACCGGACGTTCCTCAGGGTCATCGCCCTGTTGAAGCCCCGGCCGGGGCCCAAGATCTCCGTCGACTACCGGGAAGATGTCTCCTTCGAGCTCTGAGACACGGCCCTCGCGGCCGCCTGGGGCTTGACAAAGCTTTTAAATTTTTTTAAATATTAATAACAACCAATAAGAAGCGGATATCCGATGGCTGCCGTTCTCATCATCGACGACGACAAGGTCATTTGCGACTGGATCACGGACGTCGTCACCCAGATGGGGCATCGCGCCGTCTCGGCGCACCTTCTCCGCGAGGGGCTCAAGAGGCTCCAATCCGAGCCGTTCGACGTCGTCTTCGTCGACGTGCACTTGCCCGACGGGGACGGCCTGGAGCTCCTGCCGAAGATCAAGGCCGCCCGGTCCTCTCCGGAGACCATCGTGATCACCGCGCTGGGCCATCCCGACGAGGCCGAGCTCGCCATCAGGAACGGCGCCTGGGATTATCTGGAAAAGCCGGCCTCGTTCGATGCCATCAAATTCCCCATCATCCGGGCCCTGGAATACCGATCGGAAAGGAGGCCGGGGAACGGGAAGGTCTTGAAAAGGGACGGCATCATCGGGGATTCGGCCAGGATCATGTCCTGCCTGGAGCTCGTCGCCCAGGCCGCGGAAAGCGACGTCAACGTTCTCATCACCGGCGAGACCGGCACCGGGAAAGAGCTGTTCGCCAAGGTGATCCATGCGAACAGCCGCAGGGCCCACAAGAACTTCGTGGTCGTCGACTGCACGGCGCTCCCCGAGACGCTCGTCGAAAGCGTTTTGTTCGGGCACGCGCGGGGGGCTTTCACCGGGGCCGAAACGAGCGAGCTGGGGCTGGTGAAGCAGGCCGACGGAGGAACGCTCTTTTTGGACGAGATCGGGGAGCTGCCGCTGTCGATCCAGAAGAAGTTCCTCCGGGTCGTTCAGGAGCACCGCTTCCGTCCCGTCGGAGGACGGCGGGAGATCGCGAGCGATTTCCGGCTCCTGGCGGCGACCAACAGGAGCCTGGAAGCCATGGTCGAGGAGAGGCGATTCCGGGAAGACCTCCTCTTCCGGCTCCGGACCATCGTCATCGATTCCCCCCCGTTGAGGGAGATCATCGAAGACATTCCCAAGCTGACGACCTTCTATATCAAAGACCTGTGCGAGCGGTTCGGGATCGTCGCCAAAGGGGCCTCTCCCGAGTTCTGGCAGACCATGTCCGCCTATCCGTGGCCCGGCAACGTGCGGGAGCTGATCCAGGCCCTGGAAAAAGCGTTGATCTCGGCCAAGGAAGAGCCCATCCTGTTCCCGAAACACCTGCCGACGTATATCCGGATCTTCGTGGCCCGGAGCGCTTTCCCGGGAAGAGCGGCCAGCCCGGAGAAGCCGGGCCGGGCCCCCGGCGTTCCCGCGGCGCCGCCCAAGCTGAAGGAGGTCCGGCGAGCGACGGTGGCTGAAGCCGAACGAAAATATCTGAAAGACCTGATCTCCTACGCCGGCGGAGACAAGAACGAAGCCTGCCGGATCTCCGGACTGTCCCGCTCGAGATTCTATACGCTGCTCAGAAAAGGCCGGCCCGAAGACGCGCGCTAGCCCTCGGGCCCCCGGTTTCCGGACTCCTGCGAGAAGATCCCGAGTCCTCGTTTATCGGAATGAGTGCTGAATAGAAGAACTCGGGAGCGCCGGCCCCTGAGCGACCGGGGTTCATTCCGTCTCCCTTCCCCATAGAACGAACAAAGCCCGATCGAAGGGACTTGGCATGTTTCTTGAATAAGAATCTGTGGAGTCTCGAGGAAAGGCCATGCAGTTACTTTATTATTCGAGCGGCGTCGATGAAAACGCCGATCGGCTCAAAACCGCCGTCCATAAGGCGATCCCGGAAGGGCGGATCGAGCATTTCAGCAAGATGGA
>CAZFBC010000123.1:0-7775 GCA_964517245.1 uncultured Eubacteriales bacterium
ACTTTGCCTCGTGGCTGGGGTTGTGTCCGGGGACCAAGATCAGCGGCGGCAAGCGGCTGAGCACCAAGACCAAGCGAATTGTGAACCGTGCTGCGGTGGCACTGCGCATATCGGCGGTGAGCCTGAAGCGCTCCAAAAGCGCGCTGGGTGCCTATCTGCGGCGGCAGTGGGCGCGGCTTGGAGGAGCGAAGGCGGTGACGGCCACCGCTCATAAACTGGCGCGACTGGTGTACAGCATGCTCAAACACGGCAGTGCCTATGTGGACCTCGGCCAAAGCTATTATGAAGAGCGTTACCGGGATCGGGTCGTCAAAAATTTGAAACGCAAAGCCAACACGCTCGGCTATCAGTTGGTCCGGAGTGCCGAACAACCGGCTTCGATTTAATCCAAGCACTTACGTTGAAGTTACTTGGAAGGCATTTCCTCTCATCGCTTCTTCCTCAGCCGTTCCATCGCCATGCGCAGGCTGGTCTGCATGCGGCCGATGGCTTGGGCAAGCAGGCCGATTTCGTCGCGCGAGGTTACGTCGATCTTGACGTTCATGTCCCCCAGGCTCATGCGCTCGGCGGCGTCCGTTAGCTTCATGATGGGGTTGACCAGGCTGCGGGCCGAAAACCAGGCGATCACCGCGGCCAGAAGCGCCGTGATGGCCAAGAGCGCCAGCGCGAAGTTCTGGATGAGGGTCAGCGAGTCGAACATCTCCTGCTGCTCCTGCTGGAGAGCGAGCACCCACCCGTAGTTGTTTCTGCGGGCATGGCCGAGGGCGGGTTGGCCGTTCTCGTTGGTAAAAGGCGTGGTGAGGGTGGTCCAGCCCTTCTTGCGGAACTTGTCGGCGATGACGGGGACGAGCGCGCTCATGGTTTCTCCTCAGGGGCCGATATTATCACCAGACGCCGGCGGAGGGGAAGATGTCTCAAACGCCGAAGCTCTGCTTCTGGCGGAGCTCGGCGGCCCTCTGTTCGGCCGGCTCGACGACCTCGCGCCCGAACTTGGCGGCCAGGTCGTCCGCGTCCTTGAACCGCCAGGCCGGCAGCACCCAGCGGTACTTGCGGTAGTGGCTGTCGACGAGCCCCTGCTCGCGGCCCGCCTGGCCGATGGGCTGGATGGGGATGGACGGCAGGAAGTGGACGACCGAATCGAGCGTGTCGGCGACGCGGCGGTCGTCGGTCAGGTCGGCGATGATGAAGCGCGACATGCGGCCGAGCGTCTTGACGATCTGGTTCTTGTCGCCCGACCCGGGCAGGTGGAAATCGAGGACGAGGGGCGAATAGTCGACGCGGCGGAGGGCCTCCTTGATGGCCGCGAGGACGGGCTTGCGCCCGGGCGGGAAGCGGCCGATGACGAGGACGGTGTTGAGCGTGATGGAGAAGACCTCGTAGCGCGACTTCTCGTGATGGAGGAGCATGCCGACGATCTGGGCCGTCCGGAGGCTGTCGACCGAGAGGACGGGCTCCTGGGCCGGCATGATGTCGAGGTCGCGCTGGAGGGAGTCGACCATGTTGACGTCCCAGAGCGAGGTCCCGTAGACGGCGCAGTTGTCGAGGACGGCGTTCTCCAGGTTGGTCTTGAGCATGGTCGCGAAGCAGAGGTTGGCGTTGGCCAGGTTGGCCGAACGGAGGTTGGTCCGCTCGAGGACCGCCTCCTGGAGGTTGGCGCCGGTGAGGTCGGCCTGGGAGAGATCGGCCTCGCTGAGGTCGGACTTGAAGAAGGAGGCCTGGGCCAGGACGGCCTTGTTGAGCTTGGCCCGGAAGAGCGAGGCCTGCCCGAGGTTGGCCCCCTTGAGGCAGGCGCCGAGGAGGCTGGCCCCGCTGAGGTTGGCCCGGATGAGGAAGGCGCCGCTGAGGTCGGCCCCGTTGAGGTTGGCGCCGGCGAGGTCGGTCTGGCTCAGGTTGGCCTTGAACAGGTTCGCCCGGCTGAGGTCGGCCTGGCTGAGGTCGGCCCGGAACAGCTTGGCCCGGGAGAGGTTGGCCCCGCCGAGGTTCGCTCCCGCGAGGCGCGCGCCCGTGAGGTCGGCCTTGGCCAGGTCGGCCCCGGCCAGGTTGAGCTCGGCCATGTCCGCGCCCGAGAAATCGGGCACGACCTTGGTGTTCTGCCGGCGCCAATCGTTCCAGAGGTCGATCCCGTCCCGGACGATGTCGAGGTGCCCCGCGTTCGCCATCGACCCATTCTAGGGGTATCGGGAGGCGCGTGTCAATCGCTTCCCGGCGGAGGCGCGGGCCGCGCGCGCGGCCGGCCGGCCGGGAAGCGGCTTGGATCAGGGCCGTAACGAGTAGGGCTGCCGGACGAGATAGACGTTCCCGTCCGGATCGGCGCGGGAGAAGTACATGGCGCTCCCCGAGACGAAGAGAGGCACCTCGGCGAGCTCGGCCGTGCCCAGGAAGCCGCCGTCCCGCGTGAAGACGTCGACGGGCAGGCGGGACGGCTCCGTCGTGATGTCGGGTGGAAAACGGAAGACGAGAACATGCCCGGGCGAGACGAGGACCTCCTTGACGACGTTCCCGAGAGCCGGGATCTTCTTGCCGAGCTCGCGGACCACGTGCCGGGGCCAGCCCTTGGACTCGGCGAAATCCCGGAGGCCGCGCTCGAGGAAGTCCTTCTCCTTGGCGCTGAGCTTCCCGGGCTTCACGTCGCGCCGGATCGTGCTCACGGTTCGACCCTTCTCGTCGACGAGGGCGATCTCATACCGGTCGCTGATCCCGATGGCGGTAAGGCCTCCGCCGTGGGCGTAGAGGAATCGCGGGACATAGGCCTCGTGGCGGTAGTTGAACATCACGGTCCGCCCCGTCTCGTCGGGCAGGAGCGCCGAGAACCGGTCCCTGGCGATCGCGTGAAAAGCGTCGACGACGGCGTTCCCGGCGTCGACCAGCAGCTGCCGTTGGACCTCGGGCTGCCATTCCCAGGCGTAGTAACGGTCGGGCCCGACGAACCCGAGCCCGAGGCGCCCGTTGAGGTCGAGCCGCCGGACGAAGGAGCCGTCCGTCTTGTGGAAGGAGACGTAGTAAAGGTCCTCGAGGACGGCCAGCTCTCCCCGGCCCGTGAAGACGATCCGGCCCGGGGATTGGAAATCGCCGGGGCCCTGGCCTTTCCGGCCGAAGGTCAACAGCGGCCGGCCGTCGGGGGAGAACTTGAGGACCTTCCGCTCCCGCTGATCGAGGACGTAAAGATCGGCGGAATCGTCCTCGCAGACCGAGACGATGGAGGCGAAGAGCGGATCGTTGCGGCCGATCTCCAGGGGCCGGCCCAGCTCGATCGTGACCGGCGGCTCGGGAACCGCGAGCGAGAACGCCAGGCCAAGGCACGATATCGCCAAACATACGGCCGAGCGCTTGATCATGGATCCATCTTACCAGAAACGGAGACGGTTTTAACTGGATCCGTTTTCGGGCAAGGCCCAAGGGGAAAACGGGATCTTAAGGCAAGCAGGGCCACGGGGATTCGAACCCCGGTCTGATGGCTGAGAACCATCTGTCCTGGGCCTCTAGACGATGGCCCCGCAAGGGGCATTAAAAATAGCAGAATCGCCGCCGGGTGTCAACCGGTCCCCGCGTCCGTCAACGCCGCGTGAGAACGTCCGGCCTCACAGGGGCCAGCGCCGGAGGATGAGCGGCACGGCCGTCAGGACGATGAGGGCCTCGAGAGGCAGTCCCATGCGCCAGTAGTCGCCGAACCGGTACCCGGCGGGCCCCATGACCAGGGTGTTCGACTGATGTCCGATCGGGGTCAGAAAGGCGCACGACGCCCCGACGGCGACGGCCATCAGGAACGGGTCGGCGGAGACGCCCAGGGAAGCCGCCATGGTGATCGCCACGGGAGCCATGAGGACGGCCGTGGCGGCGTTGTTGATGATATCGGAGACGACCATCGTCACGATCAGCAGGACGACCAGGGACACGGTCGGCGGCATGTCTCCCGTGAGCCGGATGAGCGCGCCGACCAGGGCCGCCGCGCCTCCGCTCGTTTCCAAAGCCCGGCCCACGGGGATCATGGCCCCCAGAAGGACGATGACCGACCAGTCGACGCTGTCATAAAGCTCACGGACGGGAATGAGGTTGGCGAAGACCATGGCCGCAGCCGCCGCGACGAGGGCCGTCGGGACGGGGAGGACGCCTAAGGCCGCCAAAGCGATGCCCCCCGCGAAGATCCCGCCGGCGAGGACGACGCGCCGGGGCTGGCCGAAGCCCGTGTTCTTTCGGACCAGGGGGATGCAGCCGAGGCGCTGAAAGGCCTCCTGGAGGATATCCCGCGGCCCGCTCGTGAGCAGGACATCCCCGGGCTCGAACCGGATGAGGGCCAGGCGTCCCTTCAGCCGGGCCCCCCGGCGGGCCACGGCCAACAGATTGATGCCGCGCCTCCGCCGCAGGTCGAGCCCGAGGGCCGTGTTGCCGACGAGCGGGGAGTTGGCCGCGACCACGGCTTCCTGAAGGCTCGCCTCGCCGGCGCCCAGCACGTCTTTCCCCAGCTTCTTGTCCTCGGCCAGCTCGAGCCGGGCCGCCTTGAGGAGAGCCGCCAGGTCGTCGGAGTCCGCCTCGACGACCAGGATGTCCCCTTCCTCCAGCGTCTCCCCGGCGGGCGGGGACGCGATCTGCTTCTTTCCGCGCCCGATGCCCAGGACGTTGACCTCCAGGTCCTTGAACTTCCGCAGGTCTCTGAGCCGCCCCCCGGCGAGGGGCGAGCCCTTCGTGATCCGGACCTCGGTCACGTAATCCTCGATGTTGAAGAGCTCCTCGGCCGAGGCCCGGCCCTTGCGCTCCGGGATCAGGCGCCAGCCGACGAGCGCGACAAAGGCCAGGCCCGCGGCGGCGACGCCGAGCCCGACCGGGGAGAAATCGAACAGGCCGAACGGCTCCCCGCCGTTCTTGGCCCGGGCCATGGCGACGATGATGTTCGGCGGCGTGCCGATCATCGTCACCAGGCCTCCCAGAAGGGACCCGAAGGCGACGGGCATGAGGAGGTAATACGGGGAGCGGCCGCCCTTGCGCGAGATCTGAACGGCCACGGGGAGCATGACGGCGATGGCCCCGACGTTGTTCATGAACATCGAGAAGCAGGCCGTGATCCCGGTCAGCACGGCCACCTGGACCGACGGGCGGCGGCCGATCCCGCCGAGCAGGGCGGCGATGCCGTCGACGAGCCCCGAGTTCATCAGCCCCCGGCTCAGGATGAGGACGGCGGCCACGGTGACGACCGCGGGGTGCCCGAAGCCGGAGAAGGCCTCGCCGGCGGGGACCAGGCCGGTGACGGTCACGAGAAGGAGGGCGACGACGGCCACGACGTCGTAGCGCCACCGGCCCCAGAGGAACAGGGCGAAGGTCAGGAGGAGAGTGGCGAAGACGACAGCCTGGGGTGAGATCACGTCCCCTCCCCCGCCTCACAAACCCCGCAGCAACGGCAGGACGACCACGACGGCCGCGAAGACGAGAAGGCTGAGCCCGAACCCGGCCTTGACGTAGTGCCCGGCCGAGTAGTTCCCCGGCCCCATGACGAGCATGTTGGCCTGCTGGGCCACCGGGCTCATGAAGCCGTTGGTGGCCCCGAGGACGACGGCGACGAGCAGGGTGCCGGGGTCGAGGCCGAGGGAGGCGGCCGCCTGGACGGCCACCGGGCACAGCAGGACGGAGGCCGTGATGTTGGACGTCACCAGGGCCGTCGCCGTCGCGAGCAGGAAGAGGGCCGCGAGGACGAACAGGCCCCCCGCCGCCGAGAGGGGCGCCAGCGCGCCGCCGACGAAGGCCTCGATGAGGCCGGTCTTGGCCATCGCCGTCCCCAGGGACAGGAAGCCGCCGATCATGACGATCATCCGCCACTCGATCGCCCGGTAGGCGTCCGCGGGGCCGAGGCAGCGGGTGACGACCATGAGGGCCGCGGCCCCCAGCGCGGCCAGGGCGAGCGGCAGCGCCCCGACGACGACCGACAGGACCATGGCGGCCAGGATGGCCCCCGCGACGAGCATCTTCGTCCGCGGCGCGGGCCGGCCGGCGACCTCGGTCCCCGAGACCAGGATGAACTCCTCCGACGACGCGATCAGCCCGATCCGGGACCAGGGGCCGCGGACGAGCAGGGCGTCGCCGAACTGGAGCGTCTCCTCGCCCAGGCGGGCCCGGATGGGCCGCCCGCCGCGCCAGATGGCCAGGGCCGTCAGCCCCAGCCGCTCCCGCATCTGGATGTCGCCGAGCTTCTTGCCGACGTAGGGGGAGCGCGGCGGCAGGACGACCTCGGCGATGCCGATCTCGCGGGAGAGGAGCTCCTCGGGGCCGAGGTTGTCGCGCCGGAACGTCTCGAGGCCGAGGTCCCGGGCCGCGGCTTCGATGTCCCCCTCGCGCCCCTGGACGATGAGCCGGTCGCCGGGCCGGATGAAGTCCCCGCTCGAGGGCGAGAACCGGGTCTCCGCGGGCCGGACGATGGCGATGACGTTGATGCCGAAGCGCCGCCCGAGCTCGCTCTGGCCGAGCGTCTTGCCGGCGATCGAGCACTCGGGACAGGCCTCCAGCTCGAACAGCCTCTCGTCCAGCCGGTAGATCGAGGGCAGCTTGTCGGGCGACTCGGCGCTCCGGATCTTCTCGTCGCGGCGCTTGACCGGGAGGAAGCGCCGTCCGGCGACGGCCATGTAGCCGATCCCCAGCGCCGTCAGGACCAGGCCGATGGGCGTCAGGGCGAAGAAGCCCAGGTCCCGGCCCACGGCCGCCTTGAGCGCGGAGCTGGCGACGATGTTCGCCTGGGACCCGACCAGGGTCAGCGTCCCGCCGAGGATCGTCCCGTAGGACAGGGGGATGAGGAGGCGCGACGGGGCCACGCCGGACTTGAACGACAGGGCCATGACGGCCGGCAGGAGGATGGCCGCGGCGGCGACGTTGGTGATGACCGAGGACAGGAGCGCCCCGACCGCCATGACGGTCACGACCGTCCGGACCTCGCCGCGGCCGCCGACCCGGGCCAGGTGCCGGCCGATCAGGCCGGAGAGGCCGGTGCGGTGCAGGCCGCCGCTGACGACGAAGAGCGCGGCGATGGCCACGACGACCGGGCTGCCGAAACCGCCGAAAGCCTCCTCGAGGCTGAGCGTCCCCGAGAAGAGGAGGGCCAGGACGATGAAGACGGCCACGAGGTCGGCGCTCACCCGGGCCGCGAGCAGCAGCAGGAGGACGGCCGCCAGGAGCGCGACGAGGAAGATCATGGCGTCGGAGGGCCCTCCTAGCGGCGGCCGGCGAGCATCAGCTTGGCCGCCGTCTCGCCGCCGTTGATGCGGTAGAGCATCGGCAGGGGCCGGTCAAGGCCCTCGACGAACTCGGGCGCGTTCTCCCAGCGGTAGTTGAGGATGTTGGCGTAGTCGGAGAAGTGCTGCCAGCGGCGCCGCGGCATCCCGGTGACCATGTGGAAGTGGTTGGCCGGCATGCCCATCTTGGCCTGGCTCGCCGGGACGTGGTCGAAGGTCAGGAGGGTGTGCGGCCAGGTGTAGTCGGAGGCGTGGCAGACCCGCTCGGCCAGCGGCGCCGGGAGCTCGATCGACTGGGCCTCGTCCTGGACCATGGTGAACAGGCCCGAGAGGTCGGAGAAGGCGATCCGGCCGGCCATGCCCTTGATGCCCCGGGGCGAGAGGTAGCCCACGGAAAAGCCCAGGCCGGGGAAGTAGAACTCGACGGCCTTGAACAGGAACCACTTCTCGCCGTAGTCGAGGGAGGCGGAGCCCGAGTTGTCGCCGTCGATGAAGCCGCGCTCCATCCAAGGCTCGTTGCGGAGCCGGCGGAGGTCGAGGCCGAGGGCCTTGGCGTTCCTCTCGATC
>CAZFBC010000124.1:0-7739 GCA_964517245.1 uncultured Eubacteriales bacterium
GCGGAGGAAGCCGTTGCCCATCGGTTCGAGCTTCTCCTTCATCAGGAAGAGCCACTCGGGGTGGGTGAAGTCCCCGGTCGCGAGGAGCGAGAGGCCCTTGACCTTGGCCCAGGGGGCGAGGGCGTCGAGGGTCATGTCCCGCGAGGTGGCCCGCGAGAACTTCGAGTGTATGTGAAGGTCGGCGACGAATCTCATGTCGGAAAAGTCAGTTTAGAAAAAGCGCCGCGGGATTGCAAGCGCTTTCGTCCGCGCCGCCTCCGGCGCCCCCGGCGCGGCCGCGGGCTCCGGCCGCCGCCTTGAAAAAGCGGCCCCGAGGGGGTAAACTGAATGGTCGTGGGCCGAATCTGAAAGGATCCCGTCATGAGATCGAGAACGTTCGCCATCCTCCTCGGGGCCCTGGCCCTGGCCGCGGCCCCGGCGGCCGCGCAGAAGATCTCGGTCAAGGACCTGCCGCCCCATTACCGGTCCTGGCTCGAGGAGGAGGTCGTCTACATCATCTCGCCCAAGGAGAAGGAGGTCTTCCTCCAGCTGTCGAACGACCGCGAGCGGGGCATGTTCGTCGAGGCCTTCTGGAAGGCCCGCGACACGGACCCGCAGACGCCCCGGAACGAGTTCAAGGACGAGCACTACAGGCGCATCCAGTATGCCAACCAGTGGTTCGGCCGGGGCCGCACGGCCGGCGGCTGGCGCTCGGACCAGGGCCGGACCTACATCATCCTGGGCGAGCCCAAGCAGATCGAGAAGTACGAGAACCTGAGCAACGTCTACCCGATGGTCATCTGGTTCTACAGCGGGCTGGAGAACCTCAGCCTGCCCAGCTCCTTCAACGTCGTCTTCTACAAGCACATCGACGCCGGCGACTACGTCTTTTACTCGCCGCTCCGGGACGGCCCGCAGAAGCTGATGCCCTTCTACAACGGGGACATGACCGACTACATGAGCGCCTTCCGCCAGCTCTCCCAGATCGAGCCCCTCATCGCCGAGGTCTCGATGACCCTCATCCCGAACGACTACGCCCTCGGCATGACGCCCTCCATGTCCTCGGACATCCTCCTCAGCCAGCGCATCCCGATGTCGGCCTACAGCAAGATCAAGGACGCCTACGCCGAGAAGCTCCTCAAGTACAAGGACGTCATCGAGGTCGAGTACACGGCCAACTACATCGAGAGCGACGCCATCGTCCAGGTCTACCGCGACGGCGCCGGGCAGGCCTTCGTCCATTACCTCCTCGAGCCGAGCAAGCTCAGCCTGGAGAGGTACGAGGGCCTCTACCGGACGACGTTCAACGTCAACGGCATCGTCTCCGACGCCTCGGGCCGGACCGTCTACCAGTTCGACCGGCTGGTGCCGATCGAGCTCCGCGGCGAGCAGTTCGCCAGCATCCGCAACCGGCTGGTGTCCTTCCAGGACGTCTTCCCCCTGATCGAGGGGGACTACAAGTTCAGCCTCCTCTGGAAGAACACCGTCTCCAGGGAATTCGCCTCCGTCGAGGCGACGCTGTCGATCCCGCCCGCCCGCACCCTGACCCTGACGCCGCCCATCCTGGCCAACCGGGTCGTCCGCAACGCGGCCTTCGCCAAGCAGGTCAAGCCGTTCACGATCGGCGAGACCCAGCTCGTCGCCTCGCCCCGCAACGACTTCGGGACCCAGGACGTCCTGACCCTCTACTGCGAGCTCGGCGGGATCACCGGCGAGCTGCGGCGGAGCGGCAGCGTCGTCGTCACCCTGGCCAAGGAGGACCTCGTCGTCGCCTCGACGACCAAGACCCTCGGGGACGCCGCGGAGCCCTTCCGCATCCTCGAGGAGTTCCCGCTCGGGAACTTTCCGCCCGCCTACTACACGGCCAAGGTCGCCGTGCTCGACGCCGCCCAGGCCGTCGTCCTGTCCTCCAAGGCCGACTTCTACATCAGCCTGCAGCCGAACCTGTCGCGCTCCTGGATCGCCTACGCGCCCCTGCCGCCGGCCGGGGACCCCGCGTACGCCAACACGATCGGCATGCAGCACCTCCAGGCGGGGGACCTGGCCAAGGCCCGGACGTTCCTCGAGACCGCCGTGCGCCGGGCGCCGGAATCGGCCCCCTACGCCCTCGACTTCTGCCGGGTCCTCTTCGCGGCCAAGGATTACGAGGCCGTCCAGGCCGTGGCCGGGCCGTTCTACCGGGACCAGAAGAAATACGAATTCGCCCAGTTCCTCGGCGAGAGCGCCCAGGCCCTGGGCCGCTACGGCGAGGCCATCGGCTACTACAAGGACTATCTGACCTACTACGGGACGAACCTCAACGTCCTCAACTCGATCGGCGAGTGCTACGCCAGGACGGAAGACCTCGCCGGGGCCGAGACCGCCTGGAAGAAATCCCTGGAGCTCGACGCCAGCCAGGACGAGATCAAGAGGAAGCTGGCCGAGGTCCAGAGGAGGATCAAGGAGAAGCGATGACCGCCCGCCGACTGCCTTGGGCCGCGCTCGCGCTCGCGGGGGCCGCGGCCCTCCTCGCCGCCTGCGCCTCGTCGCAGGCCGAGAGGAAGCTCGACCCCGAGAGCCGGGATTTCATCTCCAAGGTCCGCTACATCATCACCGCCGAGGAGCGGCGGACCTTCCTGGCCCTGCCGCCCGCCGCCCGGGAGGAGTTCATCGAGGACTTCTGGCGGCGGCGCGACCCGACGCCCGCGACCGAGGAGAACGAGTACCGGACGGCCTATTTCGACCGCATCCGGACGGCCAACCGGCTGTTCTCGGGCGGCGGCTCCCGGGGCTGGCTCCAGGACCGCGGCCGGGTGTACGTCACCCTCGGCCCCCCCGACCACCGGGAGAGCTATCCGCGGGGGACCTCGTTCTACGGCCTGCCCACCGAGATCTGGTGGTACGGGTTCTACCCCATCACCTTCGTCGACGAGCGCTGGACCGACGACTACCGCCTCGTCGCCGAGAGCGCCGCGCAGATCGCCGTGATCAACCAGACCCAGGCCGACTGGAACATGCCCCGCGAGCGCATGACGCGTCCCGGCGAGACGCGCTACGCGGCCGACCTGGCCGGGCTCGACGTCAGGATCGACACGGCGGAGGGGGGGAAGACGCGCTTCACCCTGGTCATGCCCTACAGGAACATCTGGCTGAAGTCCGGAGGGGGGATGTACCGGGCCGTCCTGGAAACGACGATGAGGATCGTCGACGCCGCCGGGTCCGAGGTCTGGGCCTTCACCGGGTCCTTCCCCGTCGAGATCCCCCGGGAGCGCCTGAAGGAGGTCCTGGCCGGCGATTTCACGGCCGCGTCCGAGACCGTCTCCCTGGAGCCCGGGCCCTACACGCTGGGCGTCGTCGTGACCAACGCTAACGACGGCAGCAAGGCCTCGCTCGAGCGCCGGTTCGAGATCTGAATCAGCCCTTCCCCCGCTCGGCGGCGGCCGCCGCCTCCCGGCCCTTGGCGGCGTATTCCGCGGAGCGGGCGTCGTCCCCCATGCGGTTGTAGAGGTCGGCCAGGAGGAAGTAGCCCAGCGGCATCTCGGACGGGGCCGGGCGGAGCCCGATCCCCTTCTCGACCAGCGCGACGGCCTCCCCGTAGTCCCGGCCCTGCCGGAGATGGATGCGGGCCAGGTAGAAATAGGCCACCGGGAAGTTCGGCTCGGCCTCGACCGTCCTCTTCAGCGTCGCGTATTCCTCGTCCTCCCGGCCCATGAGCCGGTAGACCCGCGACAGGTTGAAGAGCGCCTTGTAGCTCCGGGGCGAGTCCTCGATCTCCCGGAGATAGAGGTCGGCGGCCTCGGGCAGCCGTCCCTGCCTCTCGCGGAGCTGGGCCATGTTGTAGCGGACGCTCGTCAGCGTCGGGTTGATGGCCATGGCCGCGTCGAGGTGGCTCTCCGCGAGGCCCGCGTCGCCGGCCGCGTCGCGGTTGAGGTAGACCGCGGCCAGGGCGTTGTGGGCGGAGGCCGACCGCGGGTTCCCCTCGAGGCACTTCTCGAAATAGGCGACGGCCTTCTCGGGCTCCTTGGCGTGGACCTTGATGTTGCCCAGGAGGAAGTAGAGCTGGGAGTCCTCGAACCCGCGGGCCAGGTAGTCGAGGACGAACGCCTCGGCCTCGTCGGGGCGGCCCTGGGCCTGGTAGGCGTTGGCGATGTTGATGACGGTGAAGGAGTCGTCCGGCTTGAGCTCGAGGGACTTCTCGAACGCCTCGATGGCCTCGTCGAAGCGGCGGGCCTTGCTGAGGACGTTGCCGAGCGAGAAGTAGGCGTCGGAGATGGTCGGGTCCTCGGCGACGATGGCCCGGATCGTCCGGATGGCCTCCTCGGGGTCGCCGGTCAGCCCCGACTCCCGGGCCTTCATGAGCTCGTTGAAGACGCCGATCTTGTCCTTGGGGTCGGCCAGCTTCCGGCCCTGGAGCTTCGAGGGGTCCTGGAAGGAGCCGATGTAGCCGAGGGCGGCCAGCTTCTCCCGGGTCTCCTCGTCGATGTTATGCATGTCGACCTCGAGTGCGTTGCGGCCGGCCTCCTCCATGAGGATCCCGGCCCGGGCGGACAGGTCGTCGAAGGCCCTCTTTTCGAGGTAGACGAGGTTCTTCTCCTCGTCCGGGTCCGCCGCCAGGTCGTAGAGCTCGGGCACGGGGGCGAGGATGAGCTTGAAGCGGTCGTCCTGGACGCTGCGGAGCTCGGACCAGCCGTAATGGTAGCGGGGATAATAGGTCTCGGCGTAGGCCAGCCGGTCCGGCAGGGACCCCGGCCGGAAGAACTCCGGGACGAGGCTCCGTCCCTGGACCTCGGCGGGCACGGGGACGCCGGCCATCTCGCAGACCGTCGGCATGATGTCGGTCAGAGTGACCGTCTCCGGCGAGACGACGCCCCGGAGCCCGGGGAACGGCGTGACCACGATGAGCGGCACGTGGATGGCCTCCTGGTAGACGAAGAAGCCGTGCAGGGTCTCCCGATGCTCCCCGAGGCTCTCGCCGTGGTCGGCGGCCAGGACGATGAAGAGGTCGTCGCCGAGGCCGCTGCGGTCGAGGTGGTCGGAGAGGCGGGCGATCTGGCTGTCCGTGAAGGCGACCTCGCCGTGGTAGGGGCTCCGATACTCGCTCCGGAAGGGCTCGGGCGGCGTGTAGGGGCTGTGGGGGTCGTAGAGGTGGATCCAGGCGAAGAACTTGCCGCCCTTCCTCCGGTCGAGCCAGCCGATGGCCTCGTCGACGACCTCGTCGGCCGGCCGCTGGACCTCGCCCAGGGAGATCTTCTCGTAGCGGCTGAGGTCGAACTTGTCGAAGTAGGTGTCGAAGCCCTGGCCCAGGCCCCACTTCGAGTCGAGGACGTAGGCGGCGACGAAGGCCGCCGTCTCGTAGCCCTCCGCCTTGAACGCCTCGGCCATGGTCACGAGCTCGGGCGGGACGACGAAGCCGCCGTTGTCCCGGACGCCGTGGAAGACGGGCAGGGTCCCGGTCATGATGGTCGTGTGCGAGGGCAGGGTCAGGGGCGTCTGGGCGATGCAGTTGGCGAAGCGGACGCCCCGGGCGGCGAAGCCGTCCATGGCCGGCGTGCGGACGACGGGATCGCCGTAGCAGCCGATCTTGTCGGCCCGGAGCGTGTCGACCGTGATGAGGATGACGCTGTAGTCCCGGCCGCCGCGGAGCCGGGCGAAATCGGGTTTTCCCTGACGGAGGAGGACGAACGCGAGGGCCGCCGCGGCGACGAGGACGACAGCCGCGGCGACGGGAGGGAAGCGCTTGCGGGCCATGGGGAAAATATCTTATCACGAAAAAGGGGGGACCGGAATAGGGCGGGCCCGCCCTCTCATCTCCCGGGCCGGCAGGCGGCGATAAGCTCCTCCAGGCGCTTCCTGGCCGCGGGAGAGAGGCGGCCGAAGGTCGGGCTGGCCTTGTATCGGGTCAGATGCTCGTAGGCCGGCGCCCGGTGCCCCAGGCGGAGGTGGACGGTGCCGAGGAAGAAGTGCGCCTCGTCGAGCCGCGGGTCCAGGCTCAGGGCCCGCTCCAGGCTCTCGATCGCCCGGTCGAGGTCCCCGGCCTCCGCATAGGCCACCCCGAGGCTGTGGAAGGCGAGGCCGTAGGCCGGGTCGAGCTCGGCGGCCTTCCGGAAGCCGGCCAGGGCCAGGTCGAGGGACTCGGGGCGTCGCGTCCGCTGGTAGACCGCGAAATGAACGGTCCCCAGGTTCTGGTGGGTGACGGCGAAATCGTCCTCGATCGCCAGGGACATCTCCAGGCTGGCCAGGGCCTGCGGGACGTCCCCGGTCTTCCAGTGGGCCAGGCCGACGCAGTTCCAGACGACCGGGTCGAACTCCACCTGGGGGAACCCCCCCGCCGCGAAGGCCTTCAGGACCTCGTCGTACCGCCCGAACTCGTAGAGATAGGAGAGATGCTGGAAGTGGACGGCGTAGTTCTCGGGCATGGCCTCGAGCCCCTCCCGCAGGACGGCGACGGCGTCGGCCGGCCTCTTTTCCTCCCTGTAGATGTGGGCCAGGTTGAGATAGGCCTCGCTGACGTTCTTCCGCACGGCCAGGATGTCCCGGAGCGCGCCGATGCCTTCGGCGACCCGGCCGGCCTGATAGAGCCCCAGGGCCTCGGCGGCCCGGTTGTGATAGGGCAGGAGCGCGGCCACGGAGTCCTCCGGCCCGAACTCCGTCCTCTTCGGCCCGGGCAGGCCGGCGACATAGCCCAGGCTCCTCAGCCGTTCCCTCGTCTCCCGGTCCGAGGCCCGCTCGGCCCCGGCGCCCTCCGCCGAGGTCTGGCCGCGGACGACCGACTCCAGTCTCTTCCTGCGGGGCGCGACGTCGCTCTCGCCGGCGAGGTCGTTCGTCTCGCCGAAGTCGCGATCGAGGTCGTAGAGCTCGGGCCGGGGGGAGTCGATGAACTTGTCCGGCCCGTCGACGAGGCCCCGCAGGGGCGCCCAGCCCATGTTGTAATAGGCGGACAGCGACTCGAAATAGACCGGGCGCTCGGCCATCCTCCTGCCCCGCATGAGCGGGAGGAGCGACGCTCCCTGGAGCGCCTTCGGCCGATCGATCCCGAGCGCGTCGCAAACCGTGGGGAAGATGTCGATGTGGGAGACGTTCCGGGCGACGACGCGGGGGGCGATCCCCGGGACGTGGATGACGAGCGGGACCCAGAGGGTCGCGTTGTAGGCCAGGTAGCCGTGGGTCGCCTCGCCGTGCTCGCCCAGCGACTCGCCGTGGTCGCTGACGCAGACGACGAGGGTCGTCCCTTCCAGCCCCCGCTCCCTAAGGTCTTTCAGGACGTCCCCCAGGACGGCGTCGGCGTAGGCCACCTCGCCGTCGTAGAGGTTCGAGCCGAACCGGGTCCGGAAGGGCTCGGGCGGGTCGTAGGGGTCGTGGGGATCGTAGAAATGGACCCATAGGAACCAGGGCGCCGTCCGGCCCTTCAGCCATTCCCGCGCGCTCGCCCAGACCTCTCCGGCCGGGCGCTCCCCGCTCCCGGCCCCGTTCCCGCGGGCCCCCGGCTCCGGCCGGCCGAAGGCGTCGTCGTAGACCGAGAAGCCCTGGTCGAGGCCGAAGTACGAGACGAGCGGAAAGCCGCCCACGAAAGCCCCCGTGGCGTAGCCGTGGCCGCCGAGGTGCTCGGCCAGGGTCGTGAGCTCCGGCCGGACCACGAAATTGAGGTTGTCGTGGACGCCGTGGAAGGACGGCGTAGTCCCCAGGAGGATGTTGGCGTGCGAGGGGAGGGTGACCGTCGCGTGGGCGAAGGCCCGGGTGAAGACGGCGCTGCGCGCGGCCAGCCCGTCCAGGTTGGGGGTCAG
>CAZFBC010000125.1:0-7716 GCA_964517245.1 uncultured Eubacteriales bacterium
TCGACCTCAACATCAACATGAAGTACGCCGCGACCGAGCAGGCGACGACCTTCCTGACGGAGCAGATCAAGGGGCTCCAGGCGGAGATCGAGCAGAAGGAGCGCCAGCTCCAGGGCTTCGAGGCCGAGGCCAACATCGTCGCCCTGAGCGACAACGAGACGACGGTCATCGACCGCCTGAGCCAGCTCAACACGGCCCTGACCGCGGCCCAGATCGAGCGGTCGCAGAAGGAGGCCAACTGGAACGGGCTGAAGGACGTCAGCCCCGACTACGTGCCCGAGGCCATCGCCAGCCCGCTCATCCAGCGCCTGCGCGAGGACTACGTCCGGCTCAAGCGCGAGGTCCAGAAGATGGAGGAGCGCTTCCAGCCCGACTACCCCGAGCTCCAGCGGACGAAGGTGGAGATGGAGTCGGCCCGGAAGTCGCTCGACGACGAGACGCGCAACCTGGTCCGGGGGGCCTACCAGGAATACCTGACCGCCCTCAACAAGGAGCGCTCGCTCGAGGCCGAGTTCAACGAGCAGAAGAGCGCCGCCTTCGAGATGAACTCGAGCGCCGTCCTCTACAACGGGCTCAAGGTCGAGATCCAGAACAGGAAGACGCTCCTCGACTCGCTGATGCGGAGAGAGAGCGAGACCGGCGTCGAGGCCCGGCTCAAGGGCCTGCGGACCTCGAACATCCGGGTCGTCGACCGGGCCCGCGTCCCGGTGCGGCCGTCGAGCCCGAACAAGAAGCGGAACCTCGTCCTGGCGCTCCTGCTCGGACTCGGCGGGGGAGTGGGGCTGGCCTTCCTGTTCGACCTCCTCGACAACAGCGTCAAGACGAGCGAGGACGTCGAGCGGTACGCCGGGCTGCCGACGCTCGGCGTCGTGCCCAAGTTCAGCCTCGAGGGCACGAACAAGGCCTACAGCCACACGAGGCGGCTGAAGGCGCCGAAAGAGGACCCGAAGAGGCTCGCCGCGGGCGAGACGGCCGCGGCGGCCGCCGGCGCGGCGGGCCCGTTCGTGGCCGCCGTCGAGAAGGCCACGGGCCCGGGCGGCATCGACCTCGTGCCTCACCATTTTCCCAATTCGCGCCTGGCCGAGAGCTACCGCTCCATCCGGACGGCGCTTCTGCTGTCGTCGGCGGACAACCCGGTCAAGACGCTCGCCGTGACCTCGGCCATGCCCGGGGAGGGGAAGTCGGTCTCGGTGGCCAACCTGGCCGTGACGCTGGCCCAGTCGGGCAAGACCGTGCTCATCGTCGACGCCGACCTGAGGCGGCCGCGCCAGCACCGCATGTTCAAGGTCAAGAACACCTTCGGGCTGACGACCTACCTCACGGACTCGGTCGAGATCAAGGACGTCGTCAAGTCGACCGACATCCCGAACCTGTTCCTGGTCAACGCCGGGCCCATCCCGCCCAACCCGGCCGAGCTGCTGGGCTCGGACCGGATGGGGCGGTTCATCCGGATGATGAACGAGGAGTGCGACTTCGTGCTCTTCGACCTGCCGCCCATGCTCGAGATCTCGGACGCGCTCGTCCTCGGGGCCAAGGTCGACGGCCTGGTCCTCGTCGTCCACGGCGACCGGACCTCGCGCGAGGCGCTGCGGAAGGCCCGGGAGAAGCTCGACCTGCTCAAGATCCGGACGATCGGCGTCATCATCAACAACGTCAACGCGCCGTACCACGGGGCGTATTACAGCAAGGACTACTATCATTCGTATCATCGGTCGTGACGAGTGATCGACCTCCACACGCACTTGCTCTGGGACTGGGACGACGGGCCGGACGACCGCGCCCAGGCCCGGACGATGATGCGCATCGCCGAGAAGGACGGGACGCGGGCGATCTGCCTCACGCCCCATGTCTTCCGGATGAACCGCTACGGCGACGACCTCGGGGTCCTGCGGCAGAGGATGCTCGAGTTCAACGACTACGTGGGCGCCCACGACACCGGCCTCGAGTTCCACTGGGGCGCCGAGGTCTTCGTCCACGCCGAGGTCGTCCGGGCCGTCGAGAAGTACCGGTTCACGATCGACCAGACGAGCTACGTCTTCATCGAGTTCGCCCCCGAGGGCGTCCCGGTCGGAGCGGCCAATGTGCTGGCCCATCTTATGGGCAAGGGCTTTGTGCCCATCATCAGCCACCCGGAGCGGAACCGGGGCTTCGCCGCCCGGCCGGAGCTTCTCTACGAGTTCGTCTCCATGGGCTGCGTGGCCCAGGTGACCGCGGCCAGCCTGACGGGCGAGCTGGGGCGGGAGGTCCGGGGGACGGCCGGCCTGTTCATGATGCACAACCTGGTCCACATCATCGCCAGCGACGCCCACCGGGCCATCGGCCGGCCGCCCGGCCTCAGCCAGGGGGTCGCGGCGGCGGCCAAGATCGTGGGGGAGAGCAAGGCCCGGGCCATGGTCACCGAGATCCCCCGGGCCATCCTCGACAACAAGGCCCTCCCGGACTGGGGCGAGCCCGAGAACCCGCTCGTGCGCAAGACCTGGACCCAGAGGCTCCTGGGCATGCCCCGGCGGCCGGCCCGGACGACCGTCCTCAAGGTCAAATAGTCAATCAAAAATATGCTTGACCGACCAAAATATTGTATAATGCGGGAAAGGAGTCCCAAGATGATGAGAATCAGCATGTTTCGGTCCAGGATTTTAGCGGGTGGACTGATCGTCGCCTTCATCATTCTCGTGACGCCCGCGCCGGGCGCCGCCCGGACCCAGACCCAGGCGCCGTCCTACGCCAGGCAGGGGTCTCTCCAGGGCACCGTCCATTCCGAAGGGATGAAGGCCAAGGTCGCCAACGCCATCGTCAAGATCAGGAACCTCAACAACCAGAAGGAATACATCAGTCTCCCGACCGACGCCAAGGGGACCTACAGAATTCAGGCGATCGAGGAGGGCTGGTACACGCTCGGGGTCACCACGGCCGCCGGGGACTTCAACCTCAACTACGGCGTCTACGTCAAGGCCGGCGAGACGGCCAAGCTCTCCGTCGAGATCCAGCCCGGGGGCATGCTGGAGGGCAAAGGCGGCAGCGGCGGCGGCAAGAAGAGCTTCTTCTCGACGCCCGGCGGCATCCTCGTCATCGTGGCCGCGGCGGCCGGCGCCGGCTTCGCCATCTACGAGCTGACCAAGCAGGACGAGGTGTCGGAGACCATCATCGACTGACGGCTCCGGGCCGGTCGATTTTACGGTTGACATAGATCGCCCGGCGATCTAATATGGGACGGGGCTAGGGTCGGGGGAGGCTTGACATGAAAAGATCGATCTCTGTCGTCCTGATGTTGGCCCTCGTCGTGCTCGCTCTTCCCGTCCGCCATCTTGTCGCGGGCGCGACCAGCGGGAGCGGAACGCTCGTCGGCCACATCTACGACGACGACATGAGGACGCCGGTCCGCAACGTCGTGGTCATGCTCCGGAACCTGGCCACCCAGGAGGAGTACGAGAGCGAGCCGACGGACCCCGACGGGATGTACAAGATCCCGGACGTCGAAGAGGGCCGCTACGTGATGGGCGTCAAGAGCCCGAGGGGCTCCTACAATTTCCACTACAGCATCATGATCAAGTCGGACGGCCTGGCCAAGCTGTCGCTGGCCATGAAGCCGGGCGGCGCCCCGGTCATGCTCCAGGAGGGGTCGGCCGCCAGGGGGAAGAAGGGCATCCTCGAGTTCTTCAAGTCGCCGGCGGGCATTTTGACCGTGCTCATGGCCGTGGAAGTCACGCTCTTCGCCGTGGCGCTCAGCGAGGGCGAGGCTTCGGTCATCGAAAACTGAGACGGCGGAGCGATATCGCGCGGGGGGCGCGATCCGGGGACACAGGGTCGATCGAAGAGAACAAGGGGGCACGCATGATCACCAAGCTGAGCGGGAACAAGGCGTTCGTCTATGTCGCGCTGGCGGCCTTCGCGATGTTCGCGGTGCCGGCCGGGCTTTGGGCCGGGCCGCAGGCGACGGCCGGGGCGGCGAACGGATCGCTGACCGGTTTCATCTACGCCAAGGACATGACGACGCCGGTCGGCGGCGCCATCGTCAAGGTCCGCAACATCACGGACGGCCGGGAGTTCGCCAGCCCGCCGACGGACCCCGACGGCCTGTACACGATCGTGAACATCCCCGAGGGGCGCTACATGCTCGGCGTGACGTCGGCCGAGGGCGATTTCAACTTCGACTACGTCGTCAACATCAAGGCCGGCGAGCTGGGCAAGCTGACCGTGGCCCTGGCGCCCCAGGCCGAAGCGCGGAAGCCGCAGGACGTCTCGGTCAAGAAGAAGGGCTTCTTCAACTCCGTCGCGGGGCGCGTCTTCCTCGTCTCCGCGCTCGGCGTCGCCCTCTATTTCATCATCGAGGGCGCGGCCTCCCCGGACCGCTAAACCGGGGTCAAACCTACTTTTCATCACTTTCCGACAAATTTGTCGGTGACCAGGTTATAATGTCCCCGCTATCCTGACATGATCGACCACTTCGTCTTCTGGGGCCTGTGCGCCGTCCTCGTCTTCGTGCCGCTGCCCATCGGCTCCGTTAGGGAGTGGGCGGTCTTCGTCTTCGAGGCGGCGACGATCGGCCTCTTCCTGCTCCATGTCGCGGGGGGAGGACTGCGGCACAGAGCCGGACGGACGAAGGGCGAGGGCGGCGGCGGTGTCCTGCCGCGCTTCGTCAGGGTCGGGATCGGCGTCTTCGCCGTCCTGCTGGTCGTCCAGATCGTGCCTCTCCCGGAGGCCGTCGTCGGGGTCCTTTCGCCCCGCGCCCACGCCGTCTACGCCGGGCTGGCGCGGGACGGGCTGGCGGCGGCGTCTCCGTCCTGGATGACCCTCTCCCTTTCCCCGAGCGCGAGCGTCTCGGAGGCCATTCTCGTCGTCTGCTACGGGCTCTTCGGGTTCCTGGTCCTGCGGACCGTCCGCACGCGCCGCCGGGCCGAGGCCCTCGTCCTGGTCGTCATCGCCTCGGCGCTCTTCCAGGCCTTCTACGGCATGGCCGAGGTGTTCAGCGGGCACGAGACCATCCTGGGGCGGCCCAAGCGGCACAACGTCGGCTCGGTCACCGGGACCTACGTCAACCGCAACCATTTGGCCGGATTCCTGGAGATGGCCTTCCCGCTCGGCCTGGGGTACCTCCTGGTCAAGGCCCGCTACTTCGCCATGGAGAAGGGGATGTCCCTGCGGCGGAAGATCGTCTGGTTCGGCCAGGAGAGCCTCCAGTGGACCTTCCTGCTGGGCCTCGTCCCCGTGTTCATCGGCCTGGGCATCGTCTTCTCCAAGTCGCGGTCGGGCATCATGGTGCTCGCGGTCACGGCCGTGCTGGCCGCCGCCGCGGCGGCGTCGTGGCGCGAGCTGTCGGACGGCGACGGGGGAGGAGCCGGGGCCGGGGGAGGGGAGCGCCGCCTGGGACGCGTCGTCCGCCTCGTCGTCGCGGTCGTCCTGGCCGCGGCCGTCTGGCTGGGGATCGGCCCGATCGTCAGGCGCTTCGCCGACGTCGACATCACGAGCGATAGCCGGAGGACCTTCTACGCCAACACCCTGGAGATGATCGGCGATTTCCCCTGGACGGGATCGGGCAAGGGCACGTTCGTCAACGCCTATCCCATGTTCGAGAAGCTCGACGACCGGCTGCGGCTGTCCTTCGCCCACAACGACTACCTGGAGCTGGCCGCCGAGAACGGGATCCCCGCGGCGGCCGCGCTGCTGGCGGCCGGCGTCGCGCTCCTCGTCTGGCTGTTCGCGCTTTGGCGCCGTCGCCGGGACCCGTTCGCCAAGGGCATCGGCCTGGGGGCCGGGCTCGGCGTCGCGGCCCTCCTCATCCACGGCTTCACGGACTTCAACCTCCAGATCCCGGCCAACGCGGTTTATTTCACGGCGCTGGCGATGCTGGCGGCGGCCGTGCTGACGACGAGGAATGGGGACATGTACCCGCCTGCCGGCGGGGACACGTACCAAAGGTACATGTCCCCGCTCAAAACGGCGCTCGCCGTCGTCCTGGCCGTCGCGCTCTTCGTCCCCGCCGTGAAGGATTTCCTCGGCTTCCGCCACCTCGACGCCTACCGCGACGCCAGGCGCGGGGCGCGCAGCGTCGAGAGCGCCTTCCCCGACCTAGAGGCGCGCCTCCTGAAGGCGGCCGAGGCGTCGCCCCGGGCCGTCTTCGACGTCGAGCTGGCGCGTCTCTACGTCGAGATGGCCCGCGTCGCCAACGACTCGGGGCGCGACGAGGATCGGGACGAGTTCTGCGACAAGGCCGTCGCCCGCTACGTCCGGGCCATCGCCGCCAACCCCATCGACGCCGGCACGCGCTACGAGACGGGGATGGCCTACCTGCTCTACAACTACCCCCTCATGACCTACCAGGCCCGGGCCTCGTCACACTTCCGCCGGGCCCTCGAGCTCAAGCCGGCCGACGAGTCGATCAACCTCAACGTCATTTTCCTCCACTTCTCGTGGTGGCCGGGCCTCGAGGATGCCGACAAGGCCTACGCCGCCGACATCTACCGGAAGATGGCCGCTCGCGACGCCGGGTTCCCCGCCCGGCTCGAGGCCCGCTGGAAGCAGAGCTTCGGGACGACCGAACGGCTCGCCGCCGTCCTCTCCGAGCTGCCCCGCTAGCCCGCTCTCCGCCCCCTCCCGCTTTCTATCCCCTCAAGCCTTCAGCTCGCGGAGGTCGATCCTCGCCAAGTCGTCCGTCCCCAGGCCCCGCTTCGCGCAGGCGGCGACGTGGGTGGCGATGTCCCGGATCGATTCGAGCCCCTGGGCCGCCCGCTTCTCCTCGAGGATGTCGAGGCCCAAGCGGTCCATGGCCACCGGGTCGCGGCTGAAGAAGATGCGGTTGTCGCGGGCGATCTGGGCCCCGGCCACGCTGACCGTCGAGATCTTGGCCGCCTCGCCGATGTGGAGCACCGTCTTGTCCCGGATGCACGGCGCGGCCAGGATCTCGGGGATGGCCTTGGCGCAGTAGTCGATGTGGAAGCGGATCTTGTTGGTCGTCACGCCCAGGGCGATGTTCTTGGCCGCCCAGGTGACGCCGCTGTCCTCGTTGTGCTTGAGGACGGCGATGTTGACGAGCTTGGTGATGTCCTTCGTCACGATGTCGGCGAAGCAGGACTTCTCCTCGTCCTCGATGACGACGCCGTCGAACGCGCCGGCCACTTCCTCGGCGATGCGCTTGATGCCCTCGCGGTCGTCGTAGGCCATGTAGAGGCGGCGGATCTCCTTGTCGTACTTGCGGGCCCGCTCGTCGCCCTGCTGGCTGAGGGTCCAGAGCCACGACACCGAGTTGAAGATCTCGCGGTGCGAGCCCTCCTCCGTGAAGCCGCGCGCGGCCAGCTCGCGGAACCTGCGGAGCGTGCCGTCCTCGAACGAGACGAAGACCTTGCGGTCGTAGCCCGCGACCCAGGGCACGACGCCCTCCCAATCGACCGAGCAGCCCTGGACCCGGACGCCCTCGGGGCCGCGGTTGATGGCCAGGCCGGTGCGGCGGAAGTCGCGGTCCATGCGGTCCCAGACGACGATGGCGTTCTCCCGGACCCCCGCGCTCTTGAGCCCGGCGACCGTCTCGTTGATCGACGCGAGCGACGAGGAGATCCGCGGCGCGCCGATGCAGTTGATCTTGATGCCGACGACGTCGTCGGGGGAGACGAGCGACGACCAGGCGGCCTCCAGGGTCCGCTCGCCGGTCAGCTCCTTGAGCCCGGTCTCGAAGGCCCGGTGGACGGCCGCCGGGTTGTAGTCGAGGTCGGCCAGCATGTCCTC
>CAZFBC010000126.1:0-7632 GCA_964517245.1 uncultured Eubacteriales bacterium
TCGACAAGTACGGCACCGACGCCCTGCGCTTCACCCTGGCCGCCCTGGCCGTGCCGGGCATGGACCTGGCCCTGTCCGAGGAGCGCATGGCCGGCTATCAGGCCTTCGCCAACAAGATCTGGAACGCCTCGCGCTTCGTCCTGATGAACCTGAAGACGGAGGCGCCGGAGGCGCGGGAGGAGGAGCTGACGCTCGCCGACCGCTGGATCCGCAGCCGGCTGGCCGCGGTCACGGAGGGGCTCGGCGCGAGCCTCGGCGAGTACAAGTTCTACGAGGCGGCCGACCTCATCTACCACTTCGTCTGGCACGAGTTCTGCGACTGGTACATCGAGCTGGCCAAGGTCGGCCTGCGCGAGGGCCGGGCGACGACCGAGGCCGTCCTGGCCGACGCCCTCGACCGCATCCTGCGGCTGCTCCACCCCTTCATGCCCTTCATCACCGAGGAGATCTGGCAGCACCTGCCGCGGGCCGGGCGGTCGATCACGGTCGCGCCCTACCCGGCGGCGGAGGAGGGCTGGCGCGACCCCGGGGCCGAGAAGGCCATGGCCCTCGTCCAGGCGGTCGTCGTCGAGACGCGGACGATCCGGGCCGGCAACAGGATCCCTCCCAAGGACAGGCTCCGGCTCGTCGTCAAGGCCGCCGGCCCGGAGGAGACCGCCGCGCTCGAGGCCCAGGCCTCTTCGATCCGCGCGCTGGCCGGCCTGGCGAGCCTGGAGTTCGCCGACCGGCTCCCGGAAGGGGAGGGCGTCCTCAAGGGCGTCGCCGGCCCGTTCGAGATCGGGGTCGTCGCGGAGAAGGCCGCCGACCCCGGGCAGGAGCGGGACCGGCTCGAGAAGGAGCTGGCCAAGGTCGAGGCCGAGGCGGCCAAGATCGGACGCAAGCTCGAGAACGCCGACTTCGTGGCCAAGGCGCCGGCGGCCGTGGTCGCGGAGAACAGGGGCCGGCTCGAGGACCTCCGGGCCCGCCGGGAGAAGCTCGTCCGGAACCTGGCCGGGCTCGCCCGGCCCGCCTGAGGCCCTGAGCGGGACCCATGCCCATCGGCGCCGTCGTCCATCGGCCGGAGCGCGTCGCCTCCACGAACGACGCGGCCCGGGCCCTCGCCCTTGAAGGCGCGGAGCACGGCACGGCCGTCCTCGCGGGGGAACAGACCCGGGGCCGCGGCACCAGGGGCAGGACCTGGCATTCGCCCGCGGGCCTCGGCCTCTACGCCTCGTTCGTCCTGCGGGGGCCCGGCGGCGGGCCCTTCCCCCTCCTCCACCTGCTGCCCCTGGCCGCCGGCCTGGCCGCGGCGGACGCCGTCCGGGCCGAGGCCGGGATCGAGGTCCGGCTCAAGTGGCCGAACGACCTCGTCGCCGACGGGAAGAAGCTCGGCGGCATCCTGTGCGAAGGCGTCAGCGGCGGCGCGGGCGGGGATTTCGCCGTCGTCGGCGTCGGCCTCAACGTCGGACACCGGCCCGACGACCTTCCCGCGGAGATCCGTCCGCGCGCGACCTCCCTCCGGATGGAAGGCGCCGGCCGGGCGACGGTCGACGGCCTCTTCGGCGGCCTTTGCCGGGCCCTCGACTGCTGGTATAATGCCCTCGCCCGGGGAGACGCGGCGGCGGTCGTCAGGGCGTTCGAGGCCAGGCTGGCCTTCCCTCCGGGAGCGCCCGTCCGCGCCGTGACGGCCGCCGGGCCGGTCGCCGGGACCTGCCGGGGCCTCGACGCGAAGGGCCGCCTCGTCGTCGAGCGCGCCGGCGGCGCGGGGACGGTCGTCCTCGACGCCGTCCTGGAGCTCGACGGGAGCCCTTGAGGAGGAACGCGATGCTCTTGGCCTTCGACGTCGGGAATACCACGATCGCCGTGGGGCTTTTCCGCGGCCGCAAGCTCGTCAAGAGCTGGAAGATCAAGACCGACAGCGACAGGACGGGGGACGAGTACGGGGCCCTCGTGCTCAACCTGATGAGGATCGCGGGCCTTCCGCCCGGCAAGGTCACCGGCGCCGTCATCTCCAGCGTCGTGCCGCCCCTGACCCCCGTCGTCGAGCAGGTGTGCCGGGACCGCTTCGGGACCGAGGCCCTCGTCGTCGGGCCGGGCCTCAAGACGGGCATGCCCATCCTCTACGAGAACCCCCTCGAGGTCGGCGCGGACCGGATCACCGCCGCCGTCGCCGCGTTCGAGAAGCACGGCGGCCCGGTCATCGTCGTCGACTTCGGCACGGCGACGACCTTCGACGCCGTCTCGGCCAAGGGCGAATACCTGGGCGGCGCCATCGCCCCGGGCATCCGGATCGCCGCCGAGGCCCTCTACCTCAAGACGGCCAAGCTGCCGCGCATCGAGATCCGCAAGCCCAAGCGGGCCATCGGCCGGACCACGGTGTCCAGCATGCAGTCCGGCCTCTATTTCGGCTACATCGGGCTGGTCACGCGGACGATCGAGGAGATCCGCAAGGAGCTCGGACGGACCGCCCGCGTCGTGGCCACGGGCGGGTTCGGCAGCCAGATCGCGGCGGAGCTCGAGGCGATCGAGGCCTTCGAGCCCGATCTCGTCCTCGAAGGGCTGAGGATCATCCACGAGAGAAACCGGGACGCCCGGGACTGACCCGAGCGCCGGCCCGAACGCCATGGACGCCGAAGACAACGGACAGAGCGGGTATTACCGGACGATCGCCCGGGCCTTCCTCGAGCGACGCGGCGCGCCGTTCGTCCTTTCGCCGAAGGACCAGGCCGCGATCGCCTCCTGGGAAGAGAGACGGATCCCCCTGCCCGCCGTCCTCGAGGGCATCGAACGGGCCCACGAGGCCCTCAAGGCCCGGGGCCGGGGATCCCGGGGCTTCTCGCTGACCGCCTGCGAGCGCCAGGTCGACGCGGCCTTCGCCCAGCACCGGGACCGGACGGCCGGGGCGAGGCGGGGGAAGGCCCCGGCCGGATCAGGGCCGGACAAGCGTGAGCGGGCCCGTCGGGAGATCGAGGCGGCCCTCGGGGCCGTCGCCCCCGACGACGCCGAGGTCTCGGCCCTTCTCCGGGAGGCCCTCGCCGCCCTGGCCGCGCCGCGCCCCGACGACGCCGCGCTCGAGAGGATCGAGGCCGCCGTCGAGGCCCTCCTCTGGGCCCGCGCGACGGCCGGGGAGAAGGCGGCGGCCGAGGCCGGTCTGCGCCGGGAGCGGGGAAGCCGGCGTCCCGGGGGGCTCGACGAGCTCGTCCGGCGCCAGGTCGTCAAGGCCGCGAGGGCCGGCCGGAGGATCCCCCACGTCTCCCTTTTCTATTATTGATCGAAGGAACCGCCAGTGACAGCCCTGAAGATCCTCTCGCTCCTCAAGAAGCACCGGGAGGGGCTCGCCTTCGACCGGATCCAGGCCGAGCTCGGCGTCAAGCGCAAGGACCGGGCCAAGCTCCTCGAGGAGGTCCGCGGGCTCGAGGCCCGCGGCGCCGTCCGCTCCCTGCGCGGCCGGTTCCTGCTCGCCGAGCGGACGGGCGTCGTCCGGGGCCGCTTCGTCACGGCCCGGCCCGGGTTCGGCTTCGTCACGCCGGAGGGCGGCGGCGGGGACATCTTCGTTCCGGCCCGGCACGCCCGGGGGGCCATGCCGGGGGACGAGGTCGTCGTCGTCGTGGACGAGAAGGGCCGGATCGGCAAGCCCGAGGGGCGGGTCGAACGCATCCTCCGCAAGGGCCGGACGGTCCTGCTCGGGTTCTACCGCGAGCGCGGGGGCGAGCCGTACCTCCAGCCCTTCGATTCCCTGGAGCAGGACGACATCCCCCTCCGGTCCCGGGGCCGGCTCAAGCCCGCCCCGGGCATGATCGTCGAGGCCGACCGGGCGACGCTGGCCCTCGTCGGCGTTCTCGGCCGGCCCGAGGACCCGGGGGTCGACGCCCGGGTGGTCGTCAAGCGCTACGGCCTCAGGTCCGAGTTCCCCGAGGACGCGACGCGGGAAGCCGAGGCCATTCCGGCGGAGATCCCGGCCGGGGCCCTCGAGGGGCGGCGGGACTTCCGGGACTGGCCCTCCGTGACCATCGACGGCGAGAAGGCCCAGGACTTCGACGACGCGGTCGGCATCCGGCCGCTCGCCGGGGGCGGCTGGCGCCTCGGCGTCCACATCGCCGACGTCTCCCACTACGTCAGGCCGGGGAGCCCGCTCGACCGGGAGGCCTTCGAGCGGGGGACGAGCGTCTACTTCCCCGACCTCACCCTGCCCATGCTGCCGGAGAAGCTCTCCAACGGGCTCTGCAGCCTGCGCCCGCGCGAGACTCGCCTCGCCGTCTCCGTCCTCATGGACATCGCCCCGGACGGCCGGGTCGGCCGGACCGAGTTCACGCCTTCGGTCATCCGCACGGCGCACCGGATGACCTACACGTCGGTGGCCCGGATCTTCGAGGGCGACGCGGCCGAGTCCGAGGCCCACGCGGACGTCCTGCCCGACCTCCGGCTGATGCGCGAGGCCGCCGAGGCCCTGAGGGGGCGCCGGCTGGCCGAGGGCAGCCTCGACTTCGATCTCGTCGAGCCGGAGCTCGTCTACGAGCAGGGCCGGCTCCTGGCCGTCGCGGCCGCCGAGCGGAACGAGGCCCACCGCCTCGTCGAGGAGTTCATGGTCGCCGCCAACGTGGCCGTCGCGGCGGCCTTCACCGCGAAGAAGCGGCCCTCGATCTACCGGATCCACCCCGCCCCCGCCGTCGGCGACCTCGAGAAGCTCCGGGAGCTCATCTTCCATTTCGGGCTGGCCCTGCCCGATCCGGCCAAGGTCCGGTCGAAGGACCTCCAGCGCGTCCTCGAGAAGGCTCGGGGCCTCCCCGGCGAGAAATTCGTCGGCATACAGGTTTTGCGGGCGATGAAGCTGGCCGTCTACGCGACCGGGAACGTCGGGCACTATGGCCTGGCCAAGGTCGACTACACGCACTTCACCTCGCCCATCCGCCGCTACCCCGACCTCGTCGTCCACCGCCTGCTCAAGGGCCTTCTCGCCCGAGAGGGGCCGAGCCGGCTTCCCCTCGAGGAGATCGCCGGCGCGTCCTCCGAGCGCGAGCGCAACGCCGCCGAGGCCGAGCAGGCCCTGGTCGAGTGGCGCATCTTCCGCTTCCTCAAGGAGCGCCTGGGCGAGGAGCTCGACGGGATCGTCGTCGACGTCGTCAAGGCGGGCCTGGTCGTCGAGCTCGACGGGTACTTCGTCTCGGGCCTTCTGCCCTTCGCCTCCCTGCGCGGGGAGCACGAGCCGCGGCCCGGGGCGCGGCGGCGCCGCCCGAAGGCGCGGCGGAAAACGTTCGATCTGGGCGACGCCGTTCGGGTCGTCCTGGTCTCCTGCGACCCGGCCCTGCGCCGCATGGGCTTCGTCCCGGCGCCGGACCCGGAGGAGAGCCGTCCATGAAAGCGCCCGCGTTCGACGCCGTCCTCGACTTCCCGTTGGGACCGGACCGCCGGGACCTCGGCGCCCAGGCCGTCTTCCTCGGCGGGCCCGTCGCGGCCCGGTTCACCGACTACGCCTTCCCCGGCCGGAGAGCGGCCCCCTTCGTCCGGGTCGTCGCGTCCGGGCCGGTCGACGTCAAGTGGGGGGACCCGTTCGAGGTCCGGACGGCCGACGGCGCGAGCCTCGGCCGGGGCCGGGTCCTCTATCCGGGCGCGCCGCCGCCCGAGGCGATGAGGGCGTCCAGGCGCAAGGCCCTCCTGGCCCGGCTCGCCGAGGGCGAGAAGGACATGGTCCTGGCCCTGACCGAGCTCGGGGGGCTCCAGGGCTTGAAGGGGGAGGACCTGGCCTCGTTCTGTCGGCTGTCGAGGGCCCGCGTCGAGGCCCTGGCCGGCGCCCTCGAGGAGGAGGGCCGGGCCCGCATCCTCCTGTTCTCGCCCCTGCGCCTCGTCTCCCAGGGCGGCCTCGACTTCCTCGCCGGCCGGATCGTCTCCTTCCTCACCCGCTATCACCGGACGCACCCCGGCCAGCGGGGCGTCCCGCTCGAGAAGGTCGAGACGCGGTTCGACGCGCCGCGGACCGTCCTCGTGCTCGCCCTCCGGCTCCTGGCCAAGGAGGGCCGGGCGGTCGTCGAGGCCGGGATCGTGCGGCTGCCCGATTTCCGCATCCCCCTGACCGCGGTCGACGAGCAGACCCTGGCCGCCCTCGAGCGGATGGTCCTCAGCGGCGAGCTGGGCAGCGTCACCCTGGACGACCTCCGGGCCAGGCTCAAGCTCACCGAGGGGAAGCTTCAGACCCTGCTCGCGGTCCTGGCCGAGCGCAAGAAGATCGTCGACGGCGTCGGCGGTTTCATCCTGCACTCGAGCTGGCTCGACGAGATCGTCGCCAAGGTCCGGGGCTGCGGGAAGAGGGAGCTGACCGTCGCCGACTTCAAGGCGATGACCGGCCTGTCCCGCAAGTACAGCATCCCCCTCCTCGAGCTGCTGGACAGCATGGGGGTGACGCGCCGGAAGGGCTCCGTGCGCGACATCCTCTGAGAGACGGCGCTATTCGGCCTCGCCCTCTGGGGTCCCGGGCTCTTCGGGTTCGCCGGGCTCGCCGGTCTCAGGGTCGTCCTTCTTCTTGAGGGCCGTCTTGAGCAGGTCGCCGAAGATGCCGAACTTGGGCGCGTCCTTCTTCGGGGCCGGCTTGAATTCCTCTTTCTTCTCCCGGCCGGCCCGCTGTTCGGGCGTTTCTTCCTCTTTTTCCTTGACGGCGGCCAAGGCGGCCCGCTCGGACTCCTCCTCGGCGATCTTCTCCTCGATGACGCGCCGCTCGCTCTTCTTCGGGCGCGGCCCCTTGTCGCCCTCGGCTTTGGGCTTCCTCTTCTTGAACGCCTTGTCCTTCTTGGCGGCCTCCGGGGTCGCGGGCACCCGCGGCGGCACCGCGGGCATCGCTTCGAGCCCGGTGTCGGGCCCGGCTTCGAGGAGCTCCTCGGCCACGGATTCGAGGGCCGCCTCCTCCGGCGTGTAGGCCTCGGGCGCGGCGTCCTCGTAGCCGCCGGCGTAGATCTCCTCGACGGGGGCCTCCTCCTCGGGCACGAAGGGCTCATGGTAGGTGAAGACGCCCTTCTTCTTGTCGGACTTGACGAATTCCGGCGAGTTCAGAAGGGTGTACTCCACATCCTCCTGGGTGGTCTGGCGCACGATGTCGATGAGGTGGTAGGCCCGCAGGAAGTGGAGGGAGCGGGCCGCGGTGGCCAGGGCCGGGTCCCGGAAGATCGCGACGACGAGGTCCTTGAGGTTGAGGCCTTCCCTGGCCGCGGCGAGCGGCTGGAGGCGGCCGAGCGTCTCGCGCTCGATGTAGATGATCTTGTTCGGCTCGGCGAAGGTGTAGGCGTCCTCGCCCGCGTCCACGAACTCGTCCCGCTCGGCGTCGTAGCCGAGACGGATGACCGACATCTTCTTCTTCGACTTCTTGACCCAGAACTTGAACGCGGCCGGGCCCGTCCTCTCGAGGGTCAGGCTCGTGCCCTGGGGGATGTTGTGGGCGACGTAGAAGTCGTAGAGGCCCAGGAAGAAGCTCTGGTTCGGGTAGTAGTAGAGCGTGTAGGCCTTGTTCTCCTCGGGGTCGGTGAAGATGTATTCCCGGACGTGGGAGAGCGCCTTGCCCAGGCTGCGGGGGACCTTGATCCCGCCCGACGCGATCTCGCGCCAGGTCAGGTAGATCTTGATCGGGAAGTCCTGGACGACGCTCATCTCGGTCTTCTCGACCTCCTCGAG
>CAZFBC010000127.1:0-7586 GCA_964517245.1 uncultured Eubacteriales bacterium
CGCCAGAGGATCTCGTCCTGGCTGTCGATGACGACGTCGTCCTCGTCGACGCCCTCGACGGCCAGGCGGTCGGTGTGCTGCCGCAGGTAGCGGGGGCTGATGATCTCGTACCAGAGGTAGACGGGCCCCGACTTGTGGCGGCAGAAGAAGATCCGGTCCTTGCCCGTCCTGCCCAGGGCGTCGAAGAT
Organism: uncultured Eubacteriales bacterium; assembly: GCA_964517245.1. Classification (GTDB taxonomy): domain Bacteria; phylum Acidobacteriota; class Aminicenantia; order Aminicenantales; family Saccharicenantaceae; genus RBG-16-66-30. The sequence goes on from CAZFBC010000127.1 coordinate 189, forward strand.
GTCCAGCCATCCGCCGGCGGCGTAGACGAGGAGGACGTCGGCCCCGGCGATGTCGCGGGCGGCGTCGATGTCGGCGGCCCGGCGGACCGGGGCGACGGGCAGGACCTCCAACGGGAACTCCGCCCTCTCGACGAGGGCCGCGAGCTCGCCCCGGATCCGCGAGACCTCCTCGCGGGCGTCCTGCTCGGTCGCGATGCCGCCCCAGGACCGCCAGCTCGTCTGCGGGCGGCGCTGCGGCGTATCGTAGACGAGGACGGGCTTGACCTTGAGCGGCGCCGGGCGCCAGGTCTCGTCGACGTCCGCGGGCCGTCCGGCGAATAGGGGCCAGGACAGCCCTCCCGCGGCCACGCCGCCCAGCGCCGTCGCGCCGGCGCCCTTCAGGAAATCTCGTCTCGTCAGGAGCGACCCGGGCGCTCCGGCGCCGTCCGCGTGCGGACAGCAGCGGGGCCGGACCGGGAGCTTCGGGTCGGGCTTGATGGCGGTCATGGGCGTCTCCTTTCCTCGGCACGTTTATAGCTTGGGCCGCGGGGAAAGTAAAGCGCCCCGGCCTAGCGGTCGAGAACGGCGAGCGTTTCGAGGTGCGGGGTGTGCGGGAACAGGTCGAAGGGGGAGAGGGAGGCGATCCTGTAGCCGGCCCCGACGAAGGCCCGGAGGTCCCGGGCCAGCGTGGCCGGGTTGCACGAGACGTAGACGATCCTGGGGGCGCCGACGCGGACGACCTGGTCGAGCGCCCGGCCCGTCAGGCCGGCGCGCGGCGGGTCGACGACGACGACGTCGGCCGGCGGCCGGTGCGGACCCTCGAGCAGGGACTCGACCGTGCCGGGCAGGAAGGCCGCGTTGCCGATCCCGTTGACCAGGGCGTTCTCGACGGCGTTGGCGATGTTGACGGGGGACACGTCGACGCCCGTGACCTGCCCGACCGCGCCGGCGAGGGAGAGCTCGATCGCCCCGCTGCCGCAGTAGAGCCCAAGGACGCGGCTGTCCGCCGACAGGGCGGCCGCTTCGCGGATCCGGCCGTAGAGGAGCTCGGCGCCGGCCGTGTTGGTCTGGAAGAAGGACGGCGGGTGGATGCGGAAGGTCAGGCCGGCCATCCTTTCTTCGATGAACGGCGCCCCGGCGACGACCCGGCTCCTCTCGTGCTCGACGATGTCCGAGCCCCGGCTGTTGGCGACGTGGACGAAGCTCCGCAGCTCCGGCGCGGCGGCGGCCAGGCGGCCGGCGAGGGCGGAAAGGTCGGGCCCGCGGAGGTCCGCCGTGACGAGGACGGCCATGAGCTCGCCCGTCCTCTGGCCCCGCCGGAGGACCAGGTGGCGGAGCTGGCCCCGGCGCGTCGCCGGCTCGAAGCCCTCGAGGCCGTGCTCGCGGGCGAATTCGAGGAAGACGGGGAAGACGCGGCCGACCGCGGGACCGAAGAGGGGGCACTCCTCGAGGGGCAGCGTCCGGCGGTAGGTCTGGCGGCGGGTCGTGACCCTCTCCCGCAGCCCGAGGGCGAGCTCGCCGAACCTCTCGCCGAAGGCGAACTCCATCTTGTTGCGGTAGCCGTAGAGGTCCGGCGACGGCGCGACGGCCCCGACGGCCGGGACCGCCTCCGCGAGGCCCGCGCCCTCGAGCGCCCTTTTCAGGTGGCGCGCCTTGAGCTCGAGCTGGGTCCCGTAGTCGAGGTCCTGGAAGAGACAGCCTCCGCACGGCCCGAAGTGGCGGCAGCGCGGCGCGGCCCGGCGGGGCGACGGGCCCTCGACGCGGATGACCTCGGCGACGCGGGCCGCCCCGCGCTCGCCGACGACCTGGACCCGGACGGTCTCGCCGGGGACGGCGCCGGGGACGATGAGCCGCCGGCCCTCCGCCTCCGCCAGGCCGACGTTCTCCGGGAAGCCCGAGTCCTCGATGCGAACGGTGAGGGCGGGGGCGAGGAACCGGTCGAGCAGCCTGCGGACCTTGTCGACGGGAAAGCCGACGACGTTGTCGTAATCGCCCTTGAGCCGGGCGACGAACGCGTCGCCGATCTCCTGGACGGCGTAGGCCCCCGCCTTGTCGAGGAAGGTGCCCCCGTCGAGATAGCCCTCGATCATCCCGTCGGTGAGCTCGCGGAAGGTGACGTACGTCAGGTCGTAGCCGGTGAGAAGGCGGTCGTCCGACCCGCGGTGGAACGCGAGCCCCGTCAGGACGCGGTGGCGCCGGCCCGAGAGCGACCGGAGCATCGCCCGGGCCGCCTCCCGGTCGGCCGGCTTGCCGAGGATGCGCAGGCCCAGGGCGACGACGGTGTCCGCCCCGATGACGACGGCGTCGGGGAACGTCTCGGCCGCCCGCCGGGCCTTGAGGACGGCGGCGGCGACGGCGAACCTGAGGGGGTCCTTCTCGGCGATGCCGGCCTCGTCGACGTCGACCGGGAAGACGCGGAACTCCGTCGCGACCCGGGCCATGAGCTCGCGCCGCCGAGGCGATGCCGAAGCGAGGACGATGTCCATGCGGCCTATTGTACCCGAACGCGCCCCAGTCCGCTCGTCCGCCGGCCTCACCTGACGAAGAGCTTCGCCCCCCACTCCATCTCGACGGCGTACTCCATGCAGAGCGCGAAGATGTCGTAGTCGAACTCGGGGCAGGTCAAGCCGCGCCCCTCCATGACGGCCGCCGCGTTCGCGACGTCGAAGGAACGGACGTCCTGCATGTAGGGCCTGTAGGCCTCGAGATAGGAATCGTAGAGGATCTCCAGGGCGTTCCTGGGCCGCGCCGCGAAGTCCTCCGGCCCGCACGCCTCGAGCCCCGCGATCCGGAAGAACCTCTTGGCGTAGGCGACGAGCTCCCCGATCCCGGCAGCCCGGGGGTTGACGATGTGATAGATGCCGCCGTCAAGGCCGCCCTCCAGGACGGCCATGAAGACGTTCACGCAATGATCGATCGGGACCAGGTTGATGCCGCCCTCCCGGCCGGCCTCGATGCGCAGAGGCATGAATACGGTCCCGTCCTCTTCCAGGCGGACGCCCAGCCCGGACGCCCGCTTCCCGCCGTGCTCCCGGATGTCGGCGAGATAGATGTCGCGAAGGAAGACGGCCGCCTTGACCGGAAAGTAGAGGGCGTTGAAACGCAGGGTCCGGCCCGTCCGGGAATCGCCATAGACGATGGACGGCCGGTAGACGTTGAGCCGGATGCCCTCGCGCCGGCAGACGTCCCGGGCCAGGATTTCCCCGCGGGCCTTGGTCTCCTCGTAGACGTTCGTGAACGGGCCCGCTTCGACCCAGTCCTCCGGGCATCGCCCCGATCTCCGCCCCGCGGCGTAGGCCGTGCTGACATGGTGGAAGAAGACGCAGCCGGAGCGGACGGCGAAGTCGAGAACGTTGCGGAAGCCTTCGATGTTCGCCGCTTCGATCTCGGCCCGCTTGCGCTCGGCGAAAGCCGTGCTCGAAGCGCAGTGGACGATCTCGTCGATCCCCCCGAGACTCTCGAGGACTCCGGCCGCCGCGGCGGACCGGCCGGGATCGAGGATATCGCCTTCGGCGACGGTGAGACGGCGGCGCGCCGCTTCCTCCAGGCCGAACCAGTCGGCCAAGCGGGTGATCCGCTCGCGCGCCGTGAGCTTTTTCGAGGACCGGGCCAGGACCGTGACGCGATAGCCCTCCTTCAGCAGGGCGAAGGCGATGTGACTGCCGAGGAAACCCGTCGCTCCCGTGACCAGGATGCGGCTCGTCCGGTCCGCCCTCTTTTCCCGAAGCCGGCCGGATTCGATCCTCATGGCCTCCCTTCCGCCATCAGACACGATAGAGGAAGTTCTCCTTCCGGGAACATCCCTGGGAAAAGACGTATTTCAGGGACAGGACGCCCGGGACACGGGCGGCGAGGGCGTCCAGCCAGGGATCGAGCTCGGGCATGGCTCTGCCGATCTTCGCCCGCTCGGCCGGATCCGCGTGGTCGATGTAGTAATCGTACTCGAGGATGGCCCGCTTCCCGAGGTCCATGGGCGTCAGGAAGCCGAAGTCGTGGTCGATGCCGTGGGCGCCGGCGACGCGGGCGAAACCGTCCAGGATCTCGTGGAGGACGTCGAGCCGGTCCGGCGGGACGTAGACCAGGAACGCGAACATGTGCTTGCGCCGTGACATGCGCGCACTGACGATCCGATGCATGTTGAGCCAGACCATGTCCGTCATCTCCGGGCGGGCATAGAGCTCCCGGTAGAAGGGGCGGAGGCTCTCCGGGACGGATTCGCTGACGGTCTCGGGCGAGGGCTGGAGGACGGCTTCGACGAGAGGGCGCATGTCCGGCCGGCAGAGCAGCTCGTAGGGCCGCGCGCTCCCCGCGTATTCCCGGACGAGATCGAGCCAACGCGGCTCGAGTAACCGCGGCAAGCCGAGCATCAGGAGCCGCAGCAGCGATGAATCGATGATGGCCGGGGCCATGGTCCGGATGGCGTCCCGGGCGTACCGGTCGGCGACCGCGAAGACCATGTAGCTTACGCCGAGCGCTTCGGGGAGGGCCGTCTTGAGCCTGCGGGCCAGGCCCTCGTCCGGCGACAGGAACCCGGCGACGTAATGGGCGCCGAGGACGGCCACGGCCAGCCCGATCCTCCTGCGGCCCAGTTCGCGGGCGAAGCGGACGGCCTCGTCGAGGCCTTCGAACGGCACGAGAAGCCCCTCCTCGTCGTCCGTCGCGGGGTGGAGCTTGACGAAGGCCCGGGTGCAGATGCCGGGGGAGGGCAGGACCCCGAGCTCGAAGGCGAAATGGTTCGGGCCCCGCTTGTCGTTGAGCCGGAAGACCCGGCCGTCCCGGCCGACGAACTCCATGTCGACGAAGTTGTCCGCGGCCGTGCCGTAGACGTTGGACCAGGTCGAGAACGTGCCCGTGCAGACGAGGTTGCCGCAGACCGTGGCCGCCGGTTCGGCGGCGTTGACGCGGAAGCCGCGCCGCCGCGCCTCCCGCTGGAGTTCGAACGACGTCACGCCCGCTTCGACGGCGGCCGTCCAGTTGTCGGTGTCGCAATCGATCTGCCGCATCCGGTTCATGTCGAGGACGATGCCGTCCGTGAAGACGAAGCCGAAGACGCTGCCGCCGTTGCCCCGGATCGCAAAGGGCAGGCCGAGGGCGTTGGCCAGGCGGACGACCGCCGCGACCTCGTCGCGCGATCCCGGGAGGACGACAGAGCGCGGCATCTGCGGACCGGCCAGCGGGAAGGGGTCGTCGGCATAGGTCCAGAGGACGGCCGGGTCGTTCGACGCCCATTCCGGACCGACGATCTCCCGGAGCTTCCGCAGGGCCTCGTCCGCGACGGGCCGGAGCACCTCGCCGCCTTCGCGCCGGTATTCCGCGACGTAGTCCTTGAGCGCCCGCATGACGGCCGTCGGCCGCATCCCCGTGACGAAATGGCACTGGGGGTCGCAGATACCGCAGAGCGTGCACGTGTCGGCGCTCTCCAGCAGCGCTTCCGTGACCGGGATCCGTCCTTCGGCGAGGCCCCGATAGAGGTCCATGCGTCCCTGAGGGTAGAAAGTGACGAAACCGCGCTCGGGGCCCGACGCGCAGAGCCCGTTCCCGAGATAGTCGATCTTGCACATGGCATAATGACGGCATTGGGCCGCCGTAGCCAGGACGTCAGCGTCGATCCGCGGCATGGACGACCTCCTGGGGCTTGCGCCCGGAATAGACGACGGCGATACCGAGGGAGAGGCGCCGGAAGGCGACGTCGACGAATCCGGCCCGTCCGAGACGGCGGGCGACGTCCTCGGGCGTGTCGAAGACCCGGATGGATTCGGCGAGATAGCGGAACGGTCCGTCCGTGCCGGTGATGAGCCGCGCGCCCGGGACCATGATGCGGTCGGAATAGAACGCGTAGAGGGACCGCAGCCAGCGGCGCCGCGGCAGGGCGAACTCGAGTATGGATAGCCGTCCTCCGGGCTTGAGAACGCGGCGGATCTCGCCGAGCCCGCGGTCGGGGTCGACGAGGTTGCGCAGGCCGAAGCCGACCGTCGCCGCGTCGAACGAGGATTCGGAAAACGGCAGGAGCTCGGCGTCCCCCCGGACGAAGCCGACGGGACCGCCCCGGCGGGCCCGGGCGGCCTTGGACCGTCCGGCTTCCATCATGGGCTGGTTGAAATCACAGACGGTTGCCAGCCCGGACGGCCCGATGCGTTTCCCGGCCAGGAGGGCCAGGTCGGCCGTCCCGCCGCAGACGTCAAGGAGCCTGTCGCCGGGTCCGAGCCCCAGCCGCCGAACGGTCGCCCGCTTCCAGAGGAAGTGCAGACCGAGGCTGAGCACCGCGTCGGCCCGGTCGTAGGTCCCGGCGATCGGCGTGAATTGGTCGTGGACGAGCCGCTTCTTCTCTGCGGCGCCGACCGTCCTGTATCCGAATGGGACCTTGTTCTCAGGCATCTCTGTGCGCCGGGCGGCGGCCCGGCGGTCCCCATAATACCAGATGGTCCGGGGAACTCCAAGGGTCCCAAGCCCCCTCCGTTGCTCTCTCAGGCCGATGGGCATAAAATAGCCCCTGAGCTACCGACATGAGCCGCTATGCCGTCGGCCTCGACCTCGGCGGGACCAAGGTCGAGGCCTGTCTCGTCGACGGGGACCGGGCGGTCCTGGCCCGCAAGAGACGGCCGTCCGAGCCGGAGAAGGGCCGAGAGCGCGTCGTCGCCAATATCCTGGACCTCGTCGCCGAGACGGCCGGCTCCGCCCGCTATGAGGCCGTGGGCATGGGCACGCCCGGCACCTACAGCGCCCGGGACGACATCATGCACGGCGCGCCCCACACGCCGCTCTACGAGAAGCCCGGCCTCGTCAGCTTGCTCCGCTCGAAGCTCGAGGTCCCGCTCGTCGTCGAGAACGACGCCGACTGCCTGGCCCTGGCCGAGTTCTTCGCCCAGTGCCAAGGGCGCTACTCGACGGTCATGGCGGTCATCCTGGGCACGGGCATGGGCTCGGGGCTCATCCTGGGGAACCGGCTCCACCGCGGCCCGAACGGCAACGCCGGCGAGATCGGCCACGCCTCGATCGACATCAACGGCCGCCTGTGCGAGTGCGGCCGCAAGGGATGCGGCGAGGCCTATCTCTCCGGGCCGAGCCTCGGCCGCCGCTACGCCGAGCTCGCGGGCGAGAGCCTGACGCCGGAAAAGATCTACGAGCGCTGTGAACAAGGCGAGCCCGCCGCCCGCCGCGTCTTCGAGGAGTCCGTCCGCGTCATGGGCGAGCTCTTCGCCAACTGCGTCAATACCCTTGACCTCGAGGCCATCGTCCTCGGCGGCGGCGTCTCGAACATCCCCCTCTGGTACGACGAGGTCCCGCCGGTCATGGACCGCCTGCTCTTCGGCCTCCCCGGCCGGAAGGTGCCCATCCTGAAGGCGGTGCTGGGGGATTCGGCCGGAGTCCTGGGCGCCGCCTACCTCGCCCTCCGCGAGATGAGCCTCATGGACTTCTAGG